>JABXKX010000487.1 GCA_013619035.1 Peptostreptococcaceae bacterium | reverse complement strand
ATTTTTCATTTGTTAATTCATTTTCTGAATAAATAATAATAGGAGTATCTTTAATCAAATCAACATAATCATGTATAAATTGATCGCCAGTCATCGTATCTAATTCAAAATCAACTACCATACAATCATACTTATGTGATTCGAGTAATGAAATGGCATGTGAAATATCTGAAGTTTTTTCTAAATTCATTTGTCCTAAACTCGAGAATTGTTCAAAGTTCTCTCCGTTACATTCACCTACAATTAAAAGTCTTCTTTGATCACTTGCAGATATGGATTCAATTTTTGCAAGTGTTTTGTAGATTGATTTAATATCAACAGGTTTTTTAAGATAACCTATAACACTACTCGGCAATAGATCATCTGGCTTGTTTTCCATACCAGAAATAATATGGATTGGTATAGATTGAGTCAACTCGATTTTACCTAACTTATCTACCAATTCCATACCGTCCATATCAGGCAATCCTAAGTCTAATACTATTGCAGACGGCCTTTCTTCTATAGCTAATTTGTAGCCATCTAAACCATTATGAGCAACAATACAATCAAATCCCTTTTCCTCAGATAAATTTTTAAGTATATTAGCGAAGTTTAAATCATCTTCAATAATCAAAAGTAAATTATCTTGTTTTGGTTTGATGTTTTCAGTTAGTATAATTGGTTCAGTAGGTTCCAATGTTGTTACAATTTCTTGTTCTACAAAACTGGTTTCTTCCATGTTATTTGTTGGTAGGACGAACACAAACTTACTACCTTGTCCAATTGTACTTTCTACTAATATTCTACCCTCTAACATATTTGATAACTCTCTTGAGATTGTTAGCCCAAGTCCTGTACCACCATATTTTCTACTGGTCGTTCCATCAGACTGTCTAAATGCCTCAAATATGAGTTGTTGTTTATCTTCTGGTATGCCAATTCCAGTATCAGAAACAATAATCGCAATATGTTTATTTTTATCACAACCAATTGTATCTGCTTCAAAATCTGTTGGTCTTCTTATTGCAAGTGTAACATCACCATTTTCTGTGAACTTGATAGAATTAGAGATTAAATTTTTAATGATTTGTTGTATTCTCATAAAATCAGAATTAATGGTTTTAGGTAATCCTGCTTCTAAACTTGTTTTAAATACGATTGATTTAGAATCTGTCATAGGTTTGAACATTCGACTGTTCTCAATGAGCAGTTTTTCTAATTCAAAAGGTTCATGAATAATTTCCAAGTGTCCTGCTTCAACTTTAGATAAATCAAGGACGTCATTAATTAATACCAGTAAATCCGTACCTGAAGAATGTATTGTTTCTGCAAACTCTTTTTCTTTATCATTTAACGGTAAAAGAGAATTTCTTTCTGACAATAATTGAGAAAGAACTAGAATACTATTAAGAGGTGTTCTAAGTTCATGAGACATATTCGCTAAGAATTCCGACTTGTAAGTATTCGCTAATTCTAAAGCATCAGCTTTCTCAATTATTTCCTGTTGTTTGATCATTATTTCTTTATTCGTTTCATCAAGTGCTTTTTTCTGGAACTCCAATTGTTTTGCTCTTTGTTCTAATTCCTCATTTGAAACTCTGAGTTCTTCTTGCTGAGCTTGTAATCTTTGTTCAGATTCTTTTAAAGCACGAGTTTGTTCTTCAAGTTCTTCGTTACTTTGTCTTAATTCTTCTTGTTGCATCTGTAACTCTTCTGATTGATGTAAGGTTTTTTCAAGAAGCTCTTTAAGTTTGTTCTGAACCATCGCAGAATGAATTGAAATTGCAATGGCATCTGCAAGCGTATTAAGTAAGTCTAATTCACTTTCGTTGAACTGATGAATAGAACCTAATTCAATGATTGCCTTGACATCATCCTCATAAATACATGGAATCATAACAATCGAAGTAGCAACTTCATTTCCTAATCCTGACTCAATATTTAAATAATGCGACGATGCTTTTAATCGTTTTACTTTTTTCTCTAATGCACATTGTCCAATAATACCTTCACCAAATTGTATAATGGGTTGAATATCATCTCGACTGCTGATCGCATAGGTGCCAGATAATTTTAGTTCTTTATCATCATTTATATACAACAAGCCAACTTCAGCATTGATATAGTCACTGATAGTTTTTAAAATGTTGTCACTCAAACATTCTATAGATTCCGGTTCTCTAATAACTTTATTTAAATCATTTTGTGCAGTTTTGATCCAATTTTGAGCATTTACTTTATCCATTAGATCTTTTAAATTCACCATAAAACGATTAAAAGATTTTGACATTAAGCCAATTTCATCATTAGAATTATCATCTAATCTGAATTCTAAATCCACATCACCTTCTGATATATTATCAAAAGTCTCTCTTAAAGATTCTATTGGTATGATGACAATCTTTAACAACCAACTGCTTATAATAAATGTAAAGACAAGGGCTATGAGAGCCATAACAATAGCCACGATAATTAAAATCTGTGATTGTAACTTAACTTCCTTCTCTAGTTCGATTTCCTCTAGTTGAATAGAAGTTGTTATGTCATCTATAGTAGCGCTTATTTGGTTATCAATACTATCCATTAATGCCACTTCTTCATCAATTAAAACAATTAATTGATTCAATTCCTTCATACCAGCTTCATAAGTTATAGCTGTTTCTAATAGG
>JABXKX010000300.1 GCA_013619035.1 Peptostreptococcaceae bacterium | reverse complement strand
GTTAGAATATATTATTCTTCCCCGTATTTCATTTCAGCCATTCTTACATATGAATCATAACGCTCTTTAGCATCTAACTCAGCTTTAGCGAATAATCTTTCACCTTCAGCTGGGAATTGACTCATAAGAACTGTATATCTAGCTTCACCTTTGATAAAGTCTTCGTAGCTAGCAGTTGGAGCTTTAGAATCTAATTGGAATGGATTCTTTCCTTGATCTTTCAATCTAGGGTCAAATCTCCATAAATGCCAGTAACCAGCAGCTACAGCTTCTTTGATTCTTAATTGAGCAGTACTCATACCAGCTTTAAGACCATGAGCAATACATGGAGAGTAACAGATGATTAAAGATGGTCCATCATATGACTCAGCTTCAACTAAAGCTTTCATGAATTGGTTTTGGTTAGCACCCATACCTACTTGAGCAACGTAAACGTAACCGTAAGTAGTAGCGATCATTCCAAGATCTTTCTTCTTAACTTTCATACCTGAAGCAGCAAATTTAGCAACAGCAGCAGTTGGTGTAGACTTAGAAGCCTGTCCACCTGTGTTTGAGTAAACTTCTGTATCAAATACTAAGACATTAATGTTTTCGCCTGAAGCAAGAACATGGTCAAGTCCACCGTAACCGATGTCATAAGCCCATCCGTCACCACCAACGATCCATACAGATTTCTTAACTAAGTATTCGTCATTAGCTTTAACAAAATCTAAAGCAGCTTGTACGTCTGCATTAGCAGATTTAGTATCAAGAACTTTTCTGATTTCTTCAGTAGCAGCTTTAGAAGCATCTGCATCATTAATTCCGTCTAACCATGCTTGGAAAGTAGAAGCTAATGCAGGATCGTTTGCAACGATTACTTCAGCTTGAGCAGCTATTTGTTTTCTTACAGTCTTAACACCAAGTGCCATACCATAACCATACTCAGCGTTATCTTCAAATAAAGAGTTCGCCCAAGCTGGTCCTTGACCTTTAGCATTTGTTGTAAATGGTGTAGCAGGAGCAGATCCACCCCAGATTGAAGAACAACCTGTTGCATTCGCTTGAATCATTCTGTCACCATATAATTGAGTTACAGCTTTCATGTAAGCAGTCTCTCCACAACCAGCACAAGCTCCTGAGAACTCAAATAATGGTTGAGCAAACTGAGAACCTTTAACAGTGTTCTTAGTCATTTTATCGTCTTTTATAGTTAAAGTCATTGCATATTCCCAATTAGCAAATTCTTGCTCTTGAGTAGCAAATGGCTTCATAATTAATGCTTTTTCTTTAGATGGACAAACTTGAGCACATACACCACAACCAGTACAGTCATGAGTTGATACTTGGATCTTGTACTCTAATCCTTCTAAACCTTTACCCATAGCTTTCTTAGTAGCAAATGTAGCAGGCTTGTTAGCTACTTCATTTTCATCTAATAAGAATGGTCTAATAACAGCATGTGGACAAACAAGTGCACATTGGTTACATTGGATACAGTTATCAATTTGCCACTCTGGAGTAAATACAGCAATAGCTCTCTTCTCGAATGCAGTAGAACCATTCTCGAAAGTACCATCTTCAACACCTACAAATGTAGATACAGGTAAGTCATTACCTTTTTGAGCTGAAATTGGTCTTAAGATATCAGTGATAAACTTAGTATCAGTAGCTTTACCGTCAGCAACCATACCAGGACCTTCAGTTGTAGTCGCCCAATCTGCAGGTACTTCTAATGCTTGAAGTGCATTAACACCAGCATCAATTGCAGCATTGTTCATATCAACAATTTTTTGACCTTTTTTACCATAAGAAGTAACAACAGCTTCTTTTAAGTAAGTCATCGCATCATTTACATCAATAACTTCAGCTAACTTAAAGAATGCAGATTGCATTACCATGTTGATTCTGTTGCCTAATCCAATTTCAGTAGCAATTTTAACCGCGTCAATTGTGTATACTTTAATATCATTCTTTGCAATATAGTTTTTCATTGCAGCTGGTAAATGAGCGTTTAATTCTTCAGGTGTCCAAGCAGTGTTAAGTACGAAAGTACCACCTTTTCTTAAACCTTTCATCATGTCGTATTGAATAACATATGATTGGTTATGACATGCTACATAATCAGACTCAGTGATTAAGTAAGTAGATCTGATCTTTTCCTTACCGAATCTTAAGTGAGATACAGTGATACCATAAGACTTCTTAGAGTCATATGAGAAGTATCCTTGAGCATATAAGTCAGTCTTGTCACCGATAATCTTGATAGCAGACTTATTAGCACCAACAGTACCGTCTGAACCAAGACCCCAGAACATACATCTTGTAGTTCCTTCAGTTTCAGTAACGATTTCTTCTTTGATTTCTAATGATAAGTTAGTAACATCATCATTGATACCAATTGTAAAGTTGTTCTTAGGCTCAGTAGTAAGCATGTCATAAACAGCTTTGATTTGAGATGGGTTAGTTTCATTAGAACCTAATCCGTATCTACCACCAACGATTACTGGTCTCTCAGCAACTTCGTAGAACATAGATCTGATGTCCATGTATAATGGCTCACCGATTGATCCTGGCTCTTTAGTTCTATCTAATACAGCAATTTTCTTAACTGTCTTTGGTAATACTTTTAGTAAGTACTCTGGAGCAAATGGTCTGTATAATCTAACTTTGATCATACCAACTTTTTCGCCAGCAGCAATTAAGTAATCAATTGTTTCTTCGATTGTTTCAGTAACAGAACCCATTGCGATGATAATTCTATCAGCATCATCAGCTCCGTAGTAATCGAATAAACCATAATTTCTACCAGTAACCTTTGAAATATCATTCATGTAGTTTTCAACTACAGCAGGTACATTATTGTAGAAAGGATTTGAAGCTTCTTTAGCTTGCATGAAGATATCTGGGTTTTGAGCAGTACCTCTAGTTACAGGACGCTCTGGGTTTAATGATTTGTTTCTGAAAGCTTGAACAGCATCCATATCAATTAATTTTGCAAACTCAGAGTAATCAATTAACTCAACTTTAGAAATTTCATGTGATGTTCTGAATCCATCAAAGAAATGACAGAAAGGAACTCTAGTTTTGATTGTAGCTAAGTGAGCAACACCCGCTAAATCCATAACTTCTTGAACTGAACCTGAAGCTAAGAATGCAAAACCAGTTTGTCTTGCTGACATAACGTCTGAATGATCACCAAAGATTGATAATGCATGTGTCGCAAGAGCTCTTGCTGATACGTGGAATACACATGGCAATAACTCACCAGCAATTTTGTACATGTTTGGAATCATTAATAACAAACCTTGTGATGCAGTGTAAGTAGTTGTTAATGCTCCACCTTGTAAAGAACCGTGAACAGCTCCTGATGCTCCACCCTCTGATTGTAATTCAGAAACTAAAACTTCTTGACCGAAAAGATTCTTTTTTCCGTAAGCAGCCATCTCGTCAACATGTTGAGCCATGTCAGAAGATGGTGTGATTGGATAGATCGCAGCTACATCTGTGAACGCATAAGATACGTAAGCAGCAGCAGAGTTACCATCCATAGTCTTGAAAACTTTACCCATTAGACTATACCTCCTGTAATTTGTTTTAGAGCTTTCTGCTCTAATTAGTATAAGATTTTTTTGCCTGGTTTGTATCATACATAAGAGTCAACTCTTATGCGAAATATGTCCTAAAAAAAGTGTTTTTTAAGACTTATTTTATTGTACTTCTACAGTGTAACTTCAGTATAGTATACAATATACACGTATGTCAATATAATCTTAAACATAAGTAATTTAAATTGTTTCAGGCTTTTAAATTGTTTTTTTGTTGTTTTTTTGAAACATAAAATGGTAATAAAAAAACAAAGCAACCCACCTTATATTTAGCCACTTTGTTCAAATTTAAACATATTTCTATTTTTAATAAAATCCTACTAATTTTGTAGGATTTATTTAGTGAATAATTATACCAATCATTCGTTATTATTTCATTTCAGGAACACCCCAGAATTTAGAATCTAAATGAGAATACTCCTCAACAACCACTTCCTCTTGATGTACTAAGTTTTTTAATCCGTAAAAAGATGCATGATCTAGATATCGATTAGTAAAATCTACAGTTCTAGTTTTTGCTGCGATAAAACAGACACATAATACCATTGATAAAACCGCAATATATAATAAGAATTTTTTCATGATGCCCTCCTATAAAATCCGTTGTCAGTATACGCCTTTAAAACATTTCGGTCAATACCAATATAAGAAATGCATAAATTGATTTCAAATATGCCATTATGAGAACATTCGAAAAACTATGAATATGTTAAAAAGTTCAAAACACCTTATTTCATCATATGCACTTAACAGGCAAATAAAAATAGTGCATAATAATCCATGTCATTCTGCACTATTTCATCTTTAATTGAATCTCTAAATAATCAATTAAAGATTTTTAATCTAATAATGTTTACCTTTTCATCTCAATGATGAGTATATGACTTTTGCCAATGGCCTTAAACTGTAACTGACTCTCATATACTTCAAGAGCATCTCTTTCTTTTAAGAGGACATCATTTACATACGAGCCATTTTCAATTTGAATCACATAGGCTTGCCTGCCTTCTTTTACATCAAAAGCAAGTATTTCATCATCTTCTAATACAGTCACATATATATTGGCGTTTTGATGAATTTTGACGGGTGCATCTGTACCGACGAGATGTAACCACTTATTTATTCTATCGTCCCAATTGAATCTAAAGTCACCGTATGATGGTTTGTGATTCTTTTGGTCTGGACGAATCCAGATTTGAAGGAGTCTTACATCTTCATCACCATGATTGTATTCACTATGATATACACCAGTGCCAGCAGACATATATTGAACCTCACCTCTATGAACGGTTTCTTCATGTCCCATAGAGTCACCATGTGTTAAACCACCCTCAATAACATAACTGATAATCTCCATATCATTATGTGGGTGTTTTGGAAATCCTTGATGTCCATTAATAATATCATCATTGACTACTCTAAGTGGACCTAAATGCATTCTTTCTTCATTATAGTACTCTCCAAACGAAAAATGATGATAGGTGTCTAACCACCCATGATTAAAGTGGCCCATTTCCTGATGTTTAAAATATTTCATTACATCACTTCCTTCACCGATTTATGAATCCAATTATCTAAAGTGATCTGGAATGTTTCTCTTTCAAATTGACCTAGATTTGTTCCTTCTATTAATAAAGATAATTTTTCTTCTAATCCCAAAAATTTAAACACATGAGAAATATAACGATTTCCAAATTCTATTTCTGGCATTTCTGAATAAACACCACCTGATGCTTGAATATGAACAAAGGTACCTTTTAATAGACCAACAGGTCCTTTTTCTGTATATTTAAATGTTTTATTAGCAATGGCTACAGCATCTATAAGCGATTTAAGCTGTGGTGGTACTCCAAAATTCCATAATGGTGATACAATTACAAAATGATCAAAACTCATAAACTTCTCTAAAATCATATTTCTGAGTTCCATCTTCTCAAGTTCTTCAGGACTTAGTTCCATCCCTGCTAGGGACTTACCAAACGCATTCATAACATCTTCATCAATCATTGGTATATTCATTTGATAAATTGGCCATACCTCAACATAATGGCCTTGTCCTTTTAATGCAGCAATGTAATGATCCGCTGCCCATTTCGAGTGTGAATAGTCTGCTGTTTTAGGATTTGCATCGATTAATAATACTTTCATTAGTCTATCCTTTCTTAACCTCGAACCTCTTGAATTCAAGACATCTGCGTAAGAGATTAACCCTTACCTACTTTTTTCATTAATTCAATTAACTGTAGCATTTCTTCTTCTGTCATATGTGAAAATGAGTCATCCATTTGTTTCATATGTTTGACAATAATGTCTTTCCAGAACTCTATGCCTGATTCAGTTAATTCAATGTATATTCTTCTTCTGTCTTCCTCACATCTTACTCTCTTGATATACCCTTTTTTCTCAAGTTTATCTATCACATAAGTCATTGTGCCTGAAGTCATATTGATTTTTGCACCAATATCCTGAATCGTCATTGGACCATTAGAATCCAATGCAAACAATACAAAAAACTCTGTCTCATGAATATCAAGCGCTTTAAAATGAGGATTCAGTTTATGTTGAAGGCTTGCTATCATTTTATTCATGACGATCATAAATTTAATTGATGTATCTTCACGGTAATTCATTATAAACCCCTTTCTCTTGAGTTCAAGATAATTATACTGAAGATATTCTTCTTTGTCAACATACTCTATCTATGAATTTCTACACAAAAAAGAATCCCTAAGGATTCTAATCAATAATTTTTTCCATATGAAGCATCTTTGATTCATACCCTAACTTTTCATTTAAGGCTATCATCTTTTTGTTTTTACTATGAACCGTCGTTTTGATTTTATCAATACCTTCAGCTTTACACCAAACTTCTAATCCTTCTTTTAAAGTAGTACCTACATTATGTTGTCTGACTGATTCATCTACAAATAGAGATAAAATCATCACACTATTATCTTGTTTTTCTGCCCAAACAAAACCTTTAATAGAGTCATCAGTAGCTATACCGATATAACACTCATTCTCTTTCATACGAGTTATGTCTTCTTTGATTTCATCTTCAGTAGGTTCATAATCTGGAATCCATAATCTTGGTGTTTCATTATGCCATCTTGAAATACTATAAAGCACATCTTCTGAAATATCATCCATTTTAATTTGAGTGTAGTTCATTTAATCCTCGATTCTACTTCTAAAAGTTTCTCCTAAGGCTTGTTCTATATATGGCTTAACATGCCAAAAATTCGTGAATTCTTTGTATTCTTTTAAAGCATCTTCATTCATTTCACCAGTTTTATAAGCTCTGATTAAAATATTTTTCGGTGTATGTTCCATATCAATAAATTCCAACATTTGAGTATTATAACCCATAATTTCTAATGCGTTGGCTCTTATACTATCCGTAATGAGCGATGACAATCTTTCTTTAATAAGACCATGCTTTTCCATCGTTTCCATCACTGGATTATGAATTTTCTTAAAGAGTTCATGTTGACAACATGGTACAGCTAGTATCACATCCGCATCCCAACTCACAGCTTTAGCAAGAGATTCATCTGTTGCTGTATCACAAGCATGTAAAGAAACCACCATATCCACTTGTTTCAACCCTGTGAAATTTTTGATATCACCTTGTACAAAATGAAGATCTTTATAGTCTAGAGACTTTGCCAATTGGCTACAGGTTTCAATCACATCTGTTTTTAAATCCAGCCCTATAATATCAACATCTAATTTTTTCAATTCTACAAAAAAGTAGTACATCGCAAAAGTTAAATAAGCTTTGCCACATCCAAAATCAACGACTTGAATCTTTCTATCGGTCTGTAGATGAGGTACACAGTCTGCAATCATCTCTAAATATCTGTTGATTTGTCTAAATTTATCATACGCCTTATGAAACACTTTTCCATGTTCATCCATCACACCAAGTGCCTGTAAAAAGTTACACGGTTTATTTTCTTCTATTATATAGTTCTTTTTTCTATTATGAGATAAATCAAATGTATTTCTAGAAGGTGCCTTCTCTAAAACTTTTGGAACACCTTTTTTACTCACCAATACTTGATAATCTGCATCAATTGTATAAATCATTGCTTGTTTAAAATAAGTTTTAATCAAACCAAATGCAATATCAATGGCATTTGCATTACTTAAATTCTCATGAAAAACCTTTTGTTCATACTCATATTCAAATTGTAACACACGTTCATTCTTAACAAGAACAGGCTTAACTTTCAGCTTAACGAATTCTTTTTCAACGCCTTTTCTAACATTACTAAAAACAGCATAAATCAATTTTTCGTTTTCTATGACATTTTCCAATATCTTAAATACTTTATCCATAATTTCCCCTTTTGTTTATCATATCTTCAAATCGTCTTATCTTCTATATAGTTAATGAAATGTTTATAGAATCCTTTTGTTTCTTGGGTCACAAACTTATCCGTAATAGGACTCCGAATAATTTTTTCAATGTTATATCCTTTGGATAAAATAGCAAAATTCATCCCTACTGAATGAATGGCCTGTACAGGGCAGTTATAAACACACCTCATACACATCATACAACGGCTTTTAAATCTAATTTTGTCTCTTTTAAAAACAATGTTATTACGAGGACATAGTTTAACACATATCATACATTTTGTACATGTATCTTTTGTTCTTAGAGACAAACCAAATGATTTTGCACCCCACCTGCTCTCTAAGTAATAAAGCATTTGACTCAAGCTAATGGTATATGAACTTTCATAACGTCTAATGATCTGATGATTCAAATCATTTGTTATATCTTCTACTTTTTCTTTAGCCACTTCATAGAGCTGTTTATTAAATGCATCAGGATACCCAAAAGCAAAGTTTGAAGCCATCACAACAATCCGATCATAACAAACATCATATCCTTTATCAGATAGTATTTTAATTGCTGATTGAGTAGCATTTTTATTGATATTAATATAATCTGCACCGGTCGTAATGATAGCCACTTTATGAGACGCAATTGGCAATGTTTTTAACCATGAAAGTACTATTTCGGGTGTTCCTAATCCATGTATCGGAAACATTAAGACCATATCGTTTACAACTGTAGATGTTTCTTCTATAGAATACATCTGACAAGTTAACTTATTTTTTAATAACGTCGCAACTGCTTTTGTATTACCCGTACCTGAAAAATAATAAATATCATACATACTATCACCTCAATATTATTCTTACACCGATTTATATTATAGTAAACCTCTTACTCAATTTTGCCACAAAAAAGTAAAATATAAAGTAAAACTAAATTTACTGGTATTTCATTTCGAGTCACGGTACAATTGAGGTAAATAATAAGGGGGAATAAAATTATGAAATTTAATAATGCAATTGCTGATATGCAAAATGACATGGTAACATCAATGCAAGATATTTTGAAGTTTCCATCTGTTGAAGGAAAAAAAGACGGAGATATGCCTTTTGGTAAAGTCGTTCATGATTGTTTGATTTATACCTTAAACTTAGCTGATAAGCTTGGGTTTAAAACAAAAAATGTAGACAACTATGCTGGATATGCTGAAATAGGCGCAGGCGATGAAATGGTTGGTATCTTAGTACATTTGGATGTTGTACCAGAAGGTGATGGATGGGACTTCGATCCATATGGTGCTATTATTGATGATGGCAAAATCTATGGTAGAGGTACTTTAGACGATAAAGGACCTGCTATTGCAACGCTTTATGCTATGAAAGCTTTACTGGATTCAGGCGAAAAGCTGAATAAACGTATTAGAATTATCTTTGGCCTTAACGAGGAAACAGGATGGGCTGGTATCAATTACTATCTAGAACATGAAGAAACTCCTACTATGGCATTCACACCAGATTCAAACTTCCCAGCATGTCATGGTGAAAAAGGAATCATGATCTTTGATGTTAAAAAAGAATTTAAAGAATTAATAGAAGATGGTGGCGTTGATGTCATTTCTATCAAAGGTGGTAATGCACCTAATATGGTACCGGATTGGGCTGAAGCAGAAATTATTGAAACGTATCCAATTGATTCAATGATGAAAGCGTATATGGCTGATTGTGGTGGTGACCTTAGATTAGAAAAACATGATGGTATTACTACAATATATTCAAAAGGTATTTCCGCACATGGTTCTACACCAGAAAATGGTGTTAATGCAATTTCTCATTTATTAAACTTCATCAATGTTTTGGATCTGAAATTGGGTGATTTATCTGGATTTATCCGTTTCTTTGAAAGAACTATCGGACTTGATTACAATGGACAACGTGCTGGTTGTAGTTTTGAAGATGAAGATTCAGGCAAATTATCATATAATGTTGGAAAAGTTGACTTAAATAAAGACGGCGTTGAACTGGTTATCAATGCAAGATATCCAATCACAACACCATATAACAATGTGGAAAACGGTATTAAGAATTCATTTAAAGAAATTGGTATGAATTATACTTTACATGATCATATGAAACCAATCTACTTCCCGAAAGATCATGAATTAATTGTGAAGTTAATGAAAGTTTATCAAGACCACACAGGTGATATGAGTGAACCTTCTACTACAGGTGGTGGTACTTATGCAAGAGCTATGGATAATGCAGTAGCATTTGGTGGCGTCTTCCCTGGTGATCCAGAACTTGCGCATCAAAAGAATGAATTCATTTCAATTGAAAACTTAGTAAAAACCTCTCAAATATATGCATCAGCAATATTTGAATTGGCTAAATAAATACTAAAGGACAGATCATATGATCTGTCCTATTTTTATTCATTATAATGAGATCCACATTGCAGGATTACAATTGTTTGATTTTCCAATTTAAATACAATTCTATTTTTCTTATCTATCCTAACACTCCACCAACCTGAAAGATTTCCAGACAATTGTTCTGGTTTACCAATACAGTTATATCCATTTCTATTGATGCTTTTAATGAGTTCATTTATTTTCTTGAATAGTTTTTTATCCTTTGTTAGCCATTGCAAGTATTCTTCCCATGCACCATCTAGCCATATCTTCTTCATTAATCTTCCTCGATTAATTCATGTTCCTTATAGTGTTTCGCCTTATATTCTTCCAATCTCTCAGCGATTAGCAATTGATTCTCTAAAGAATAAAATGGGTCTTCAGCTTCCAACTTAAAAGGAATAGCTCTTTTGTTAACAACTTGTTTAAGAAATAAAGTTAATGCCGAAGTCATACTTAAACCAATTTCATCAAGAATGGAATCAGCATCATTTTTCAGTTTTTCATCGATCCTAAAGTTAACACTTTTTGTAGACATATCATCACACTCCTTATATATAAAGCATACATCAATCACGATAGTTTGTAAAGCAACAAGTGCACATATGCATTACAAGCACCATTTAACATAATAGATAGCAATTGTGTTCTGTCCCTGATTATCTTTTAAATACAATTTCATATGTATCTCCCCCTCAACTTCATTCTAAAGGAAAGATAATTGGATTTTTAGTACTAAATGTCATTTAATAATATTAATTAAGTCTTTAATGATAGACTTTTGATTGTTCTTTAACATCACTATAGCAGGTCTCGTTTCTAAAGCACTTGCGTTTATAACCGAGTAATTTAGATTAGAACTTTTTATAAACGCCTTCCCGCTATAAGGTAAAACCGCCACGCCAAGTCCTGCTTCAGTCCATGCAAGAAGTGATCTTGAATCCTCACCATTACAGATTATCTTAGGTTCAATGCCTGAATTATGAGCAGTTGTAACAATTAAATCAAGAAATCTTCTATCGAGTACCAAGGGCAACTCTTTTAGAGATTTCATCTCTATTGTATCTTCCAAAGAATAGACACTTGGATCATAAACTGCTATCATCGGTTCTGAATCCAAATACTCAATATAATATTTTTCACCATTAAATGGTGTTCTAACCAAACCAACATCAATAAGACCATGATTTAAAAGATCCAATATTTTATGGGTATTACCTTCTTTCATCGTAAATGAAATATTATCATGAAGTTTGTGAAAGTCTATCAATTTTTCAGGTGACAACAATGCTGCAGATGATGCAACAAATCCAATTTTAAGATCTTTAACCAATCCTTCTTTAATAGAAATTACTTCTTCTTTAGTTGTATGCATCAATTCAATAATCTGTAATGCCCTTGTTTTAAGTTTTTCACCCGCTTCAGTAATTTCTAGTTTCCTAGTTGTACGCGTAAATAATTTAGTTTCTAATTCTTCTTCTAAAAGTTTCAGTTGATGTGTTAAAGGTGGTTGTGACATATGAAGATTTTCAGCTGCCTTTGTGATATTCAAAGTTTCTGCTATTTCTAAAAAATACTCTAGTCTTTTTATATTCATATTTATATCCTTTTAGTATTAATAGCCTACATTATATGTATTTCTCGTATTAATCATATCATAGTACAATACTGTTATAAAGGAGAAACTTATGAAGACTATTGGTATATTAGGCGGTATGGGAGCAATGGCAACAGTTGATCTATTTTCAAAAATTGTTAATAACACTGCAGTTACTTGCGATCAAGATCATTTGCATATTATTGTTGATAATTTTGCAGAAATTCCAGATCGTACACATTATATTTTAACGAAAGAGAATAATCCTGTTCATAAAATGATAGAAGGGATTAAAAGATTAGAAGCCGCCGGGGCTGATATACTTTTGATGCCATGCAATACAGCTCATTATTTTTATGAGGATTTAAAAAAAGAAATCAGTATTCCAATGATTCATATGATGAAGGAAACTAGAAAACTAGTCGAAGGAAGAGTTATGTTATTTGCTACGCAAGGTACTTATGCTGCAGATTTATACAAAGGAGTACTCTACCCAAACAAAGAGATTCGTACAAAAATAACTGAACTGATTTACGACTACAAACAATATGGCAAAATCAATGATAATACAAAATCTTCTATTCTTGAACAGATCACTCATGTTGACAGTATTATATTGGGTTGTACAGAATTACCTCTTATCTTCAATCAAGAGGATACGTCTATTCCACTGATTGATCCAACAGAAATATTAGCAAGGGTAGCAGTAAAGTCAGCAGGTGCTGAATTAAAAGAAGCGACTTAATCAGCCACTTCATCATGCATTATATATGATAATTGATTCGTAATACTAATCCATTCGTCTGACGACAGTAACACTGATTTACACGAACCACAATTAATAAGATATTTTACCTTATTCACATTAACATCATCCAGAATCAGTTCAAAATTATTCTTAAAATCTAACTGTTCGATATTTTTTAGGACTTTAGGCATCGAATACATCATTTAAATCAACCTCCATATCAAAGGTATAGGACTTAATTTGTCCTGATTTATAGCTGTCTAAATGTTTAATTGTAAATCCTTCAAATAGATACACTATAACCTGTCTATCAATAGAATCAACTACCCAATATTCTTTTACACCCGATAACATATAACTGTTGAGTTTAAAGATCATATCTCGACTTCTTGTACTAGGTGATAAAACTTCTACAACCAATGTTGGAATACCCATATAACGATCTTTTTCATTGATATTCTCTTTTGTATCACAGGCAATAAATACATCTGGTTGTAATACATCAGGATTCTTAATGTCTTTTTTCCAAAAGTGAACATCAAACGGTGATACAAATACATCACATTTATGTTTTTGTAAAGCTAATCTAAAGAGAAAGTGAATATTTCCTACGGCTTTTTGATGTGAAACCGATGGTGAAGCCATCTGATACACATCACCATTTAGATATTCTAATCGGTGTTCTGAATGCTCAGCCATTTCCATAAACTCATCATAACTCACCGTCAGATTGCCATAAAACTCAGCTTCCTCTTTGACTATAAAATATTCTTCTGCATCTGTATAAATTGGAGCTAGTCTGGCAATTTTCGAACCGTTCTTAGTGATGTAAACTTCTTCTTTTGTTTGTGACAAATCTAAGTAATGTCCTAGGTTTTTTTTAAATTCTGTAGCGGTTATTGTTTTAGACATGGTAACACCTCCTAAATAGAATATACCACTTCGAACGATTTTAGTCAAAAATCGCACGAATAAGAAATTGTTATCGCGCGATTAAACTTCGGTTAACATAATAAATCCCAAGCATTTGCTTGGGATTTAATTTAGAATGTGTCTGCTAATTCTTTTATATATTCTTTAAATGATTGCTTTAATTCGTTATGTCTTAAAGCATATTCACACGTTGCTTTTAAATATCCTAATTTATCACCTGTATCATATCTGATACCTTCAAAATCATAAGCAAACATCTCTTCTTTGTGTGCCAATTCAATCAAACCATCTGTTAATTGTATTTCTCCACCTTTACCAGGTTCTGTTGTTTCTAAAATATCAAATATGGCTGGTGTTAATATATATCTTCCAAGAGCAGCAACTGTTGTCGGCGCTTCTTCAATACTTGGCTTTTCAATCATTCCATTAACCGTATATAATCTGTCTGTTAATTTTAAACCATCTACAATACCATAT
>JABXKX010000276.1 GCA_013619035.1 Peptostreptococcaceae bacterium | reverse complement strand
GTTTAATATAGTAATAAGGGGGAGAAAAAAAGTGAAGAAAGTAACGATTATGATACTTGTTTTAGTTCTAATCACAACAATGGTATTAACTGGTTGTGGGAACAATACAAGTGAAAACAATGCAGTGAACACAAATGATTCAAGCAATGTTTCATCCGATTCTGGTTCATCATCAGATGCTGGTGGAGACACTAAGAAAATAGACTCTGTTCAAGAGTACACTTACGCACATCCTAGTGTGGTAACAACTCTAGATCCTCATAAAGTAGGATCAATTCCTGTATGGGGTGTTCAAGCGCCTATTTATGAAAACTTAGTAAGATATGTTGTAACTGAAGATGGTTCTGCTAAGTACGAACCAGGTGTTGCAAAAACTTGGAATGTTTCTGATGATGGTTTGGTTTGGACTTTCAATCTTAGAGAAGATGCCAAGTGGGCAGATGGTTCACCACTTACAGCACATGATTTTGTTTATTCTTGGCAACGTGTATTTGATCCTGAAGTCGCTTCTGACTATGAGTGGATGGTAGATGCGATGATCAAAGGTGGTGGAGAATTTGCTGCTGGAGAAGGATCTAGAGAAGATGTTGGTGTAACAGCACTTGATGATTACACATTACAAATCGAATTGAATGTAAAAGTATCTTACTTCTTACAAATTGCATCATTCCCAACATACAAGCCAGTAAAGAAAGAGTTTGTTGAGCAGTTTGGTGATGAGTATGGTTCAGCAGTAGAAAAAACATTAGGTAATGGACCCTATATGGTATCTGAATGGAATGAAGGTGTGGATTTAGTTTATGTTAAAAACCCTCATTACTGGGATTCTGAAAATATTCATTTAGAGAAGATTACAAGAAAGATTGTAAAAGAACAAACACCGAGAGCACAAGCGTTGATGTCAGGTGAACTTGATTCCGCGGTTGTATCTGAGCCGGAATGGCGTTCAATGTTAGACAATCAAGGTGGTTTTAATTACATAAATGAAGCAGGAGCCGACGTGGAATTCTTCATGTTCCAAATGAATAATGAATTCTTATCAAATAAGAAGATCCGTCAAGCACTTACAATTGCATATGATAGAGAAAAATTCATTGCTGAAGTAAATAATGATTTCGGGTTCCCAGCATATTCTGTTGTACCTACAATCATGCATGCTGGTGAAGAATTATACATCGATATTACAAAAGGTGAAAATGAAGTTGTTAAAACTCTAATAGCAGAATATCCAGATCCAAAAGAGTTATTATTAGATGGTCTTGAAGAATTAGGATATGATAGAGATCCTTCTTTAGTAAAACTATCAATGCAAACAAGAGGTACTGGTGAGTTCTCTAAAGAAAGTGCTGAGTGGTTAAAACAATTATGGAACGATACTCTAGGCATTAATTTAGAAATTGAATTAACTGAATGGAACATCATGTGGGACAATGTAAGATCAGGAAATTATGATATTGCAGTTGCAGGATGGACAGCAGACGTTGATGATCCTTCTAACCTAATTGACATTTTCCATACAAGTCCTAGCACTGGATACTACCACGGTGAAAAAACTGGTTGGTCAGGTCCAAAGGCTGATGAGTTTAATGCACTGGTTGAAAAAGCAATTCAGACTTCTGACTCTCATGAAAAAGCTTTAATATATTTAGAGGCAGAAAAAATTCTATTGGATGAAGCAGTTATTGCACCAGCATATTTCGGTGAGTTTTCTTCTTACAGAGCTGATCATGTAAAAGGATATTACAGTAATTCGTTCACTTACATCGATTTTAAAGGTGTTTATATCGATGGTAGAGAATAAATGATTTTTTACATTACCCTAGAAACAGACTGTCTTTGACGGTCTGTTTTGTTTTTAACAAAAATGGTTGCAATTACTACTATAAGGGTAGTAAAATGATACAAAGAGAAGGAGGTATTATGGATTTTTTTAAAAGTGAAGCATTTGAAGCGGTAAAAGGTACAGTTCTTGAGTATGGACTTAAAGTCATACTATGTATTGTATTATTACTGATTGGTCTAAAAGTCATAAAAGTAATAGTAAAGAAAATACATAAAATGATGGAAAAGAGAGATGTGGACAAAACGGTTACAAAGTTTGCATCATCTATGACTAATATAATATTAAAAGTCTTATTGATTATTGCTATAGCTGGCACTTTAGGTGTTAAAGCGACAGTATTCGTTGCTGTTTTAGGTGCTGTAGGATTTGCCATTGGTATGGCTTTACAAGGCAGTTTGTCAAATTTTTCTGCTGGTATTATCTTATTGGTCCTTCGACCGATTAAAATTGGTGATTTTGTAGAAGTCGCTGGTATGACGGGTAGTGTTTCAAGTATTCAGGTCTTTTCAACAGAATTAAAAACACTTGATAATAAAACGGTTATTATTCCAAATGGCAATATCATTGGTACTAATATAGTGAATTATTCTATTGAAGCAACACGACGTGTAGATTTTACTTTTGGAGTAGATTACAGTGCTGATATCAAACAGGTGAAAGAAGTACTCTTATCTGTAGCAAATGCACATGAATTGGTATTAGAAGATCCAGGTGCTTTTGTAGGATTGGCTGAACTTGGTGATAGCTCAGTAAATTTTGCACTAAGAGTTTGGGTTAATGCTGAAGACTATTGGACTGTATACTTTGATAT
>JABXKX010000328.1 GCA_013619035.1 Peptostreptococcaceae bacterium | reverse complement strand
GATTATACCTATTGTTATAGGGTATCATATTATTAACAACAAGTTAGTTGTAGAAAGATTTAGCACGAAACAAAAATAGCAGGAGGAAAATAAATATAGCGCATGTTTCTACTAAGTTCTTTTATTTGTTAAAAATGAAGGGAGCTGGATGTATGAGAGTAATCGTAAGCGGAAAGAATATTAGTGTAAGACCTAGCATAAGAGAATACATTGAAGGAAAGTTGGATAAATTCGATAAGTACTTCAAATCAGACGTAGACGTAAAGGTAACACTTGGTGTAGAAAAAGATCGACAGACTGTTGAGATTACAATGCCGCTTAAACATGGCGTAACTTTTAGAGCTGAAGAAACCAGCGACGATATGTATTCTTCTATAGATATGGTAATGGACAAACTAACTAAGCAGATGAGAAAACATAAAACTAAGATTGAAAAAAGATACCATAGACAGGAAAGCATTAAAATTGCTGATATTCCGAGTTACGAAGGCGATGAGGAAGAAAGTAAAATAGTAAAAATGAAATCGTTCCCAATTAAACCAATGGATCCTGAAGAAGCTGTGCTTCAAATGGAAATGTTAAACCATGATTTCTTTGTATTTATGAATGGTGATACTGATGAAGTGAATGTTGTTTATATTAGAAAAGATGGCAATTACGGTTTGATTGAACCAACAATGTAAATTCAGTCCCTAGGATTTTATCCTAGGGACTTTTTAGTGCAAATTTTTGTGTAAGTTGATTGATTTAGAATCGAAATTATTTTTCATAAATCAAAAATATTGAATGTACTCTTATTGACATTTATTGTTATTAGCAGTACATTCAAAGAGGGGTGTTTTGATGATTACATATGAAACTGGTGGCATTGAATTAATTGATAAAATGAAAGAAATGTGGGAAGCGCAAAGAGATTATCATGGAGAGGTTTCAACCTATTTTAGTGATACGTTTAATCAACTGGATTTTGAAACAAGAAAAAAATCGTTGGTAAAAAGTAAAAAACATATGAAATTGATATTGGCAAAAGACAAGGATTATATTGGCTACTGTATTTCAACTTTAGATGCAGAAAAAGTTGGAGAAGTCTTTTCTTTGTATGTTAAACCTGATTATAGAGGTCAATCCATAGGAGAAGACCTAATGAATTCGTCTTTGGCGTGGATGAAAACTCAGAATGCTAAAAAAATACATTTGTCAGTAGCTGAAGGTAATGAAAGGGTTTATAAGTTTTATAAGAAATTCGGATTTTATCCTTATACGACTTCATTCGAAATGAAAAGTTAGAGTATTTAACATAGTATTAGAATCGCGTCCCTGACTATCAGGGATTTTTTTATTTTTTACGTTTTAGCTAAAACACATTTTTAGCTAAAAAATTGACTTTTTACCTAAATGAGCGTATGATTGAAGTAGGAGGTGGTCGTATGAGAATCAGTACAAGTAATTTACAGAATAATTTTGGAAAATATTTGAGGCAGGCAATAGCAGGTCGTGATATTACAGTTACCAAAAATGATAGAGACGTTGCTAGGTTAGTTGGTATAGAAAATAATAAAGTCAAAGAAGCAATGGAGATTTATTCGTCTAATAATGTATCTTATGAAGATTTTCTTAAATTAGATGATGGCAATCGATACGAATACATAGACGGACAGGTTTATATGTTGTCTGCACCTAGAGGAGATCACCAATATATATCAAATGAATTATCAGGAGAATTCAGGGAATTTTTTAAAGGGAAAAGTTGTAGAGCGTTTACAGCACCCTTTGATGTAACGTTTAAAATCGATGAGAATATTGATGTTGTTCAACCGGATATATCAGTTGTTTGTGATTTAGATATGTTTGATAAAGAGTATAAGTATTTAGGTGTTCCAACATTAGTTGTTGAGATACTATCGCCTTCTACAGCTAAAAAAGATATGTATGATAAAGCTAAGCTTTATGATTTAGCTGGTGTTAAAGAGTATTGGATAATAGATATAAAAAAGAAACGAGCTGTTATATATAATTATGAGGATGATACAAATGTGTCTGTGTTTAAATATGGTGAGATGATTGTATCAACGTACTTTGAAGGTTTAGAGATTAGTAGTAAACTATTATTCGATTTACCGATATAGTGGAGGTTGATATGAGGATTCCAGTAGAAGAACTTGCTAAGAATTTTATGAAGTTTTATCGATATACTCAATTAGGCATGGGTATAGAAATCAAAATTATGGAACATGATAGTATAAAAGGTTATCTAAAATCATCAAGTGGCTCAGATGCTGTAAATGAACCAATTTTAGCATATGACAATCGTATGTATTATGAGGACTTTGTAAGAATAGACTGTATTGAGAACAGATATGAGCTGATAGACGGATATATTCATTTGCAGGCTGGAGCATCAACAACACATCAGAGAATATTTGGAGAATTATTTGTAAGCTTTAAAAATTATTTTGCTCATAAATCATGTGAAGTATTTGCACCGCCATATGATGTGACTTTATCAGTAGGAGAAGAGAAGTCAGTAGTACAACCAGATTTAATTGTAGTTTGTGATAAAGATAAAATACAAGAGACAGGTTGTATGGGAGCACCTTCTTTAGTTGTTGAAATAGTGTCGCCTAATGATATTAAAAGAGATACAGTTATTAAATATGATTT
>JABXKX010000492.1 GCA_013619035.1 Peptostreptococcaceae bacterium | reverse complement strand
TTAAAAAATATTAATATTATTAGGAGTACAGAATGTCACAAGAAAAAATATCGAAGTTGCTAGAATCATTAGGTGTTTCAAAACACGGATATGGCGATTTAAAGGGCTTAGTGCCTAACCAATATAAAGAGTTAACCACAGGAGTTTCTATTGCTATAAGGCTTTCTGATGTTGTTATGAATGAAATAACAGATGAAGCGCCAACTCATACTTACTTTCATCATTATCGATCAGTTAATGCGTTTATAGATCATGTTACTTTAAGAGTTGTTATGCTGCTTCAAAGTCTTGGTTATCATGCAGTTGCAATTCCAGCATCACAATCAATCAATCAGCCCGGATATGATTATTCAGGCGTATTTCAACACCGAACAGCAGCAACTCATGCCGGTATTGGATGGATTGGAAAAAATGCATGTTTGATAACACCTGAGTTTGGACCAAGAGTTAGACTTGGAACCATTTTGACAAATATGAAGGTTAGTTATGATAAACCGTTATTAAAATCAGAATGTGGATCCTGTAATATATGTGTGACTAAATGTCCACCGATAGCCCTTGTGGGTAACAATTGGACTGGATCTAATAACAGAGATGAATTGGTTGATGCAAAAGTATGCAGTACACATATGTCAACTCATTATAAACACATAGGTAGAGGTGTTGTTTGTGGTATATGTGTTAAATCTTGCCCAGTAGGAAAGGAGAGAATTCGTTTATGAAGATGCTAATAATTGTGGGTGTTTTTATATTTTTTTTAATACTCATTTCCCTTCAGTACACACTTAATAAAGTATTTCTTATACTAAAGAGAATTGAAATTAATACTAGAGGAGGACGAGTAGATCATGATGACTTTAATCATTGATGCAGATGGCTGTCCAGTTAGAAAAGAAGCTGTAAAAGTAGCAAAAAAGTACCGTCTTGATGCTATTATTGTTTCTGACATAAATCATATGATACATGATAAGTATGCGAAAATTGTAACCGTAGATAAAGGATATGACTCCGCAGACTTCAAAATCATTGGACTGATGAAAGCTGGCGATTTGGTGATTACTCAAGATTATGGTTTAGCCAGTCTTGTGTTGTCAAAGGGTGGTTATGCAATAGATCAAAATGGTATGATATATAACAATGATAACATCGATATGTTGTTATTAAGACGTCATGTATCTAAGAATATTAGAAAAGCTGGAGGGAAAACAAAAGGTCCCTCTAAAAGAAAAAAAGAAGATGATTATATTTTTGAATCAACACTAGAAACGTTTGTACAAAAATGTAAAAAAGAGATCGATTAGATCTCTTTTTTAGATATATGGGAAATTAAGCAACTTTCTCTTCTTTCTCTTCATCACTATTTTCATAGTAAATTGACTCATCAAATTCACCTTCAGATTTAGCAACGATTAATGTACAACATGCATCACCAGTAATGTTAATAGCAGTTCTTAACATATCTAAGATTCTATCAATACCGATAATAATAGCAATACCTTCTACTGGTAAACCAACTTGAACAAGTACCATTGAAAGCATTAATAATCCAACTCCAGGAACACCAGCAGTACCGATTGATGCCAATGTAGCTGTTACGATAACTGTTACAAAGTCCATAAGACCTAAATCCATACCATAAAGTTGTGCAATAAATACTGTTGCAACACCTTGCATGATAGCAGTACCATCCATATTAACGGTTGCACCAAGTGGTAAACAGAATGATGCGATTTTAGGTGAAACACCTAATCTCTTTTCACTAGTTTCTACAGTCACTGGTAAAGTAGCAGAACTACTTGCAGTTGAAAATGCAACTGTCATAGCTGGATAGAAGTTTTTAAAGAATTGAATTGGATTCAATTTAGTAAATGCATATAATAATCCTTGGTAAGTAAAGATTGCATGGATTACTAAAGCACCTGCAACACAAAGCATGTACATGATTAACTTAGGCATCATATCCCAACCTAAAGTTGCCATAGTTTTAGCGATTAATGCAAATACACCAACTGGAGCAATAGACATAACCATTTCAACTAACTTTAAAATCAAAGTATTTGCTTGTTCGAATAATTCAGTAACTTTTTTCGTTTTATCACCTAAGATTGTAAGTGCAGTACCTGTAAGTAAAGCAAATACGATAATTTGTAACATGTTTCCAGAAGCCATTGCTTGAATTGGGTTTCTAGGTACCATACTAGTAAATACAGAAGCAATACTTGGAGCTTCCTTCGGTGTATATTCTAAACCTTCTAAACTGATAGTAGTACCAACACCAGGTTGAATGATTGTAGCTACTAATATTGCAATTGTAATAGCGATTGCAGTTGTAACTAAATAGAAACCGACAGTTTTAGTACCGATACGACCTAATTTTTTTACATCGCCCATTGAAGCTGCACCCAATGTTAATGATACAAATACAAGTGGTACAATCATCATACGGATGGCATTAACGAAGATACCACCAACTAATTCAAATATAAAACCGATTAATACGTCGTCAATAATAAATAATACCGCTTCACTGGATTCAAATGCACTCTTTAAGAAATACATTGTTAGTCCAGTAATTAAACCGAGGATTAAACCAATAAATATTTTCGTTGATAATCCCATTTTCTTTTCTTTCATAAATAGTCCCCCTTATAAATATTATAA
>JABXKX010000518.1 GCA_013619035.1 Peptostreptococcaceae bacterium | reverse complement strand
AAGTAAAACTGATGAGGAAATATATATAGTTTTCTGATGCTTTAGGAGCATTTTTAGATGAACATAATGGCAAATTAGTTGAAGCCTTGAAGTAAACTTAATTTTATATTGTGTCAACAAAAGAAAATGAGTCCTTGAGAGAAGTCCTTTAATTGGACTTTTTTTTGTTCTTAAAAATTAATGAGGTTATAGGAAGTTTTGATACATAGTTGAGGAGGCTATGTATTAAAGAAGTCTTTCTACATCTTTTATGGTACCATAAATAACCTAGATTTTGGAAAGGACTTTATATCCTAACATAACATAGGAAGTAGTTCCTGAGTATCATTACCATCCCTATCAAGAAGGAGGTTTTATGTAGGATAGATATTATGAATGTATAACATAATGATAACTTATATATACCTTTTCTGTAGAGTTTGATATAATGATTAGTAAATGGATATAAAACAATATTGATGGAGGTAAACTTGAAGAAAATATTTGAGACCAACACATTGAACAAAAAAATAGATCTAAAAAATAGAATGGTATTGGCACCTATGACAACCTGGAGCGGTAATGAGGATGGAACATTGTCAGATGCAGAAATTGATTATTATGCATTTAGAAGTACAGGTGTTGGTATGGTAATTACAGCAACAACCTATGCTGAACCAACGGGTAAAGGCTTTTCCGGTCAGTTCTATGGTGGTGATGACAGTATGAATGCATCTCTGAAACGATTGTCAGATACCATACATCAAGGTGGTGCAAAGGCGATTCTACAAGTTTTCCATGCCGGTAGAAAAAGTAATCCTAAAGATATGCCAGATGGTGTAACACTGAGTGCTTCAGCAATTTCTGGAAAAAGAGAAGAAAATAATATTCCAAGAGCAATGACAAAAGAAGAAATAGAAAATACAATTGATTCGTTTAAACAGGCTACAATTCGTGCTTATCAAACAGGATTTGATGGCATTGAAATTCATGGCGCTAATACTTATTTGCTACAACAATTCTTTTCACCTCATTCAAATAGACGAGAAGATGAGTGGGGAGGATCTTTAAGTAATCGTGTGAAATTTCCATTAGGAGTTATACAAGCATGTATGGAAGCGAAAGCTGAAATAAAGGATCCTAATTTTGTTATTGGTTATCGTTTTTCTCCTGAAGAAAATTCTAATCCTGGTATTACACTAAAGGATACTGATTATTTAGTTGATTCATTATGTAACACTGAATTAGATTATCTTCATATTTCACTAGGAGATTATCAAGAAACATCCATGCGTGATAAAGAAGATAAGACTATGACACTGACACGTGTTGTTAAACGAATAGCAGGAAGGAAACAATTTATTGGTGTTGGTAGCGTAAATACCATTGAAGATGCAAAAAAAATGATGACTTATGAGGTGGATTTAGTTGCCATTGGTAGACAAGCTTTAGTAGATGGTAAAACAGTTGATAAATGGTCAGAAAATAAAGTTGCTAAGACTTTATATGAACCTGATATGTATGAAGCAGAACATATTCCAAAACCATTACATCAAGTCATTATGAGTCAAGAGGGATGGATTCCTATGGTAAAGTCATAGTGACCTATCTAAGGTATAACAATTTTCATATTAATTTAAGTACTGGAAATACAGAGTTCTAAGTTGGAAATAAATATTATTTCCAACTTTTTTTCAACTTTCTGTAAAAATCATTGACTTTTAAAGCCTAATTTTATATACTGTGTACACAAAAGAAAATAAGTCCTTGAGAGAAGTCCCTTAATTGGACTTCTTTTGGTTTTTTGTTCCTTGAAAATTGAATAGTTTATTGGATGTTTTGATATATAGTTGAGGAGGTTATGTATGAAAAAAGTCTTTTTATGTCTAGTTTTAAGTTTGTTATTGCTTGTACCTAGTTTTGCTGAAAGCACTGAATTTGTTGACTTGTCCGATACACATTGGGCTTTTGGTGCTGTTGAAACACTAAGAGGGATGCAGATACTCTCAGGGTATGAAGATGGGTTATTTAAACCCGATTCTTTGATCACAAGAGAAGAGTTTGCCGTCATGGTTTCAAAAGGATTTAACCTTAAGATGTATGATAATGAACTGCCAACTTTTTCAGATGTACCACCAGGTAAATGGTCTTATGAGTATGTCGAAAAAGCAAAAGATTTTTTAACCGGTTATTATCCATATGGCGGTGCACCATATTTCCAGCCGGAGTTGTATACGACCAGAGAAGATGTCGCAGTCACACTTGTTAGAGCCTTAAATCTTCCTATGAGTCAGATGGATATAGACTCTGTCTTTATAGATTCAGATCAAATATCTTATCAACTTAAAGATTACATTGCTACTGCAGTAGATGCTGGTTTAATTGTAGGATACTCTACTGGAGAGTTTAAACCGCAAAGTCCTATCACTAGAGCTGAAGTTGCAGTACTCATCAACAAAGCATTAAAACAAAGTAACCATCTACAAGAGTTTAGTTTGTCTGTGGAGATGCCTTTAGAAAAAACGTCACCCTATCTAGTGATAAAAGGGCAAACGCATAAGGATGCTGTCGTTAAAGTGAACGGTCAAGAAATATCAACACTGTTAGGTAACTTTTCGGTACTACATGAGTTATCCGAAGGTGAGAAGGTCTATACCTTTGAAGTCACTGCTCAGATGCCAGA
>JABXKX010000627.1 GCA_013619035.1 Peptostreptococcaceae bacterium | reverse complement strand
GCATTCTTACTCATTATGATTAATTCACGGTTAACTCAGTGTACCATTCTCAAAAATACCAAAGTGCTCTTCTGACCTTGAAGACTCTACTTACTCAAAGTCATCAAAAATCTGCAACAGGACGTTGCACACGCACTTAAGGCCATGGCGTATAACTACCATGTTTGTGTACGGTTCGCAATATATTTTTGTTTGGTGCTCAATGTGTTGCTAAAGCTAGATTGCTGATATTGGCTTTGATTATGTGTGGATATCTGCGAATCTGTGGTTATGCGAACTACTGATATAGGTTATCTAGTGGATTCGCTAGTGTTTTATAATGACTTGTTGCTACATGTGTGTATATTTCAGTGGTTCGTGATGAATTATGTCCTAGGATTGCTTGTATATATCTTAGGTTGACACCTGATTCTAATAAATGTGTTGCAAATGAGTGTCTTAGACTATGAAATGTTACATGTGTCTTTAAGTTTGCTTTTTCTCTTGAATTGGCAAAAGCTTTTTGGAGTGTTCTTGTACTGAGATGGTCTCCTGCTGCATTTTCAAATAACCATTCTTTTGGTTCATAAATGAAATAAAACTCTCTTAGATGTATCAGTAGTTTTTTGGATAAAGGCACGAGTCTATCTTTTCTACCTTTACCTTGTTTAACTCTCATAACCATTTGGTCCGAATCAATGTCTTCGATTCTTAAACTTGCTACTTCACTTACTCTAAGTCCCGCTGAGTAGGCGATCATCATTGCGGTTAAATGTTTATTATTATTGGTTACTTGGAATATTTTTTGGACTTGTTGTTTGGTCATAACCTTTGGAAGCTTTTTCTCTTTTTTAGGTCTATCAATAGAGATAATATCACCCAAAGATAATTCATTGGTGTATCTACAATACAATTTAATAGCACTTACCAACTGATTGACATAGGTATAACTACACTCGTATTTATACAACAATAAACCTATATATTCATTAATCACATCAATATCTACATAGTTATGGCTATAAATAAGGTATCTATTTAAATGTCCAATGTAGGCGTCTATAGTATGTTGGCTATAGGTTTTTCGTATCATATGTTCTCTGAGTATTTTTATCTTGTCATCTGCTTTGTTATTGCTTTTTAAAACTTCGTGTTTCATTTTCATGAGATCGTCATATTTATAGAGCGGAAATTGCCAACATTTCATTTCTTTATTCCAAAATCCGCTACCGATGTTTCTTAAACACTCAACAACGTGTGGATTATAATCTACTTTGACATCTACACTTCTTTCACTTTTCTGAATCCTCATGGTTTCTCCTCCTATTATACCACTAATTTCTATTTTAGAATGATTATTTCCAATTTTAGTATATGGAATAATTTGGAAGAAGTAAAGTAAATAAAAAAGCCCTTAGGCTTTTTTTATGATGATTAATTCAAGTGGTTCTAGTATATACTTTTCATGTATATCAGCTTTCCCATGTTTGTTGAAGACTATTTTTTCTTTTTTTAACTTTACTTCATGAAGCTGTTGAGACATATTTATGATTAACTTTACTTCTTTATCATAGTGAATTTCAATCAGTTTCTTATGTTTCTTTGTTTTATCCTTTATATGAACATCATATGACATATATTTAAATTCTGGTGTTTCTTTTCTAAGTGCTATTGCATCTCTAGTGAACTCTACAATTTCTTTGTATTCATATGCTCTATGCCAATCTAGTCCATTGATTGTATCGGATGACATATAGCTGTTATGAGCGCCTTGTTTGGTTCTACAGAACTCTTGCCCTGCATGGATAAATGGTATGCCTTGTGAGAATAAAACCGTTGCTAACATCAATTTTTGTCTATTTTCGACCTCATCTACTTCACAGGTAATCATTTTATCATATACAGTCTGATTATCATGACATTCTACGTAGTTCACACTTTTCCAAGGGGCACTAAAGAAGGTTTCCTTTTCTTTCATTGGTGATCCAAGCAGCAAATTCGGTAATTTACTGAACTGTTTCATATCACCTAAAAGGATGCCTTTTAACTTTTCTTCTTCTTCCATCGAGCCACCTTTTACAGTGTCTCTAAACATATCGTTAAAATGACCAATATCAGGCATAAGTGCTTGGTTCATCATAGTTGCTTTATCATCTTCTTCTAGAAGTGTTGGCATATTCCAACCTTCTCCATAGACCATAGCATTTGGATCTAATTCTGATACAAGTGTCGCTACTTGATTCATAGTGGTGACATCCAAAATACCCATTAAATCAAATCTGAAGCCATCTATACCATACTCTGTCATCCACAGTTTGATACTATCTAGTATATATTTTCGGCCCATCAATCTGGTCGAATCAAAGTCATTACCACAGAAAGAGCCATTTGAAATCATACCCTCTTCACCGGTTCTAAAATAGTAATATGGTACAATGCTTTCAAAGCTTGTTGAGAACCGATCGAACATGTGATTATAAACCACATCCATAACAACTCTTAAACCTTTTTCATGTAATTTTGAGACGACCTTCTTAAGATCTATTACTCTTGAATAAGGATCATTAACGTCAGAGGCATAACTACCTTCTGGTACATTAAACTGCATTGGATCGTAACCCCAGTTATAATGTGATAAGGGATTGAGTTCATCGACTGAACCAAAATCATAAATCGGTAATAACTGTAGATGTGTAAATCCTAAATTAAGTAAATAATCTAATCCAGTTACATCATCTCTATCGCTTCTGGTACCTTCTTCTATTAAACCTAAGAACTTACCTTGTTCTTTGATGCCACTTGATGCTTTAGACGAAAAGTCTCTAACATGTAACTCATAAATGATACTGTCTGTTTTTTGTTTTAAGATAGGTAACATCTCTTTATTGAGTTTTATGTCTATTTTACCGGTGTCTAATACGACTGATTTCTTATGATTTGGCGTTGCGCTGAGTGCATAAGGATCAATTGCTTGATGCCAGTTATGGCTGATATTTAAAAGATATTCATAACTCTTGCCTGCTAAGTCACCCTCAACTTTAACATAGTGAACACCTTTTTCTTGTCGTTCTAAAGTGTATATTTCACCTTCTAAATCTAAAAGTACTCTTGATGCTACTGGTGACCAAATTCTAAACTCAGATGCTTCTTTTGTATAAGTTACACCTAAATCATCTCCTGGATAGTAAAATAACTCATCAAAGACTGCGGTTCTGACAACATATCTGTACGTTAAAGGGACCTTTAAAAAATGTTCGTCAACTATGGTATAGTTTTTACCGATTGTTAAGCCATCGACAAATAACTTATATATTCTTTTATTGTCTGTTTTATGTTCTTCTTTGATGATCGTTTCATAATAATTATTGTCTTCATCAATGACTTTAAATTCACTACTGAGACCATCATAGTAATGACAATCAATTTCTGCTGTAATAATCTTTATTTCATCTAAAAATGCTTGAAATGTCTCTTTCATATGTCCTCCTATTCTGATACTATTCTACAACTTTCTCTTAAAAAGTCAACAAACGCCGCATAAGCGACGTTAGTTTCTGATGACTGTTAATAGCCATTCTTTTTCATTTTCAAATTTTCCATTTAATCTGACAACGGCTGCCAATTTATAAAACTGTAAACACAATTCTTCATCAAAGGGTGCAAACTTTTGGTAGTACTCTAAATATAAGCTCATAAATTTAATTCTTATCTTTATGAGTTCTTCTTGAAATAATTGTGAAGCACCACTCAAATATCTTGGTACATCTAATATGATACATGATTTTGCAACATCTGACATAGGGTGACCTTTGTAAGCATACCCTACATCTAACATCTTATACTCTTTGTCATTTAACAAAACATTGTTCAGATGATAATTACCATGACATAAAGTTTCTCCTGTTGGAAGCTTATTTAATAAGTGTATTAGATTGTCTTTATCGTCTAATGTTATATCTTCACATGCATTGATTTGATTTTCAAAAAAACTCTTTTGATCAATTAAATTGTCACATTTTATATGGTGCATTCCAGCATGTATCGAAGCAAACTTTTCTGCTTCTATATCAATACTGATGTCTGCTTCTTCCATTAAGTATAAGAAGGTTTCTCCAGCTTCATTTTTGTAGACAATACCAGTTCTATCATCCAATTCAACAATTTCATTGCCTTTTAGGCAGTTGCTAAATACGCTGTTTATATAAATGGATTTCTCAAATTCATTTATAATTTTTTCTCGATCATAACTTTCTTCAAAAAGTTTGACATAATGATCCTCTCCAAAATCATAATAGTCATACTCTGTATTAATAACTAGTAGTTCTCCAATTTTCATTTCAACCTCCAAATTAGATTTCTTTTTTATGCATAAATGTCCACGCTATAAAACTTCAGACTGCTGATCCTAAAACCATAATCATTGCTGTTTTAAATACTTGATCCGCTGGCATAGATGTCAGTTCTAATCTTTTAATCATGTAACCCATAGATAGGCTGATTAAGCCACTTCCAACAAATTCTCCTATATTTACTATTGAGATAGCGATACCTGTATATTTCAATGGATTGACTTCTTTTACATTTGAAAAAACAAGTATATGACAAATGATAAATAATCCCATTAAAAAGAAGATTATTGGCCATTGATTCATAGGTGGTTGGCCTTTATGAATCAAAAGTACATAAGACCAAATAAGTACATAACCACCACTGGCAATCAACAGTATTTTCTTTATTTCTCCACCTAGAAAATCAGAAAGTTTTCCCACTATAGGTGCACCTGCTATAAATCCATAAGTTATAAACGATAAATAGTAGGCTGCTTTTTCTCCTGAAATATTATAAACGGTTTTAAGATAACCATTCCCCCATAATCCCAATACTGCGGTTAATGAACCAACAAAGAATACCATAATGAAAAAATCTGGATATACCTTTTTATTGGTTAGTACATACTTAACAGCTTCTTTTACATTAATCTTATCATGTTTCTCATAAGTTTGTCCTTCTTTTACAAATATATGAATCAACACGGATAAAATTGCTGTGATAACACCCAATATAATAAATGTTTTTCGCCATCCAAAGTTTATTGCAATATATGTTAATGGGATTGTGGCAAAGAAAGCCCCGAAGTTACCAAACAGTGATGTTAGACCTGATAATGTAGAATACATATTTACGGGAAATAGTGTTGCTTGTAATTTCATAATTGAAACAATGATTACTGAAGTCCCTATACCGACAAGCAATCTCGCAAAGTAGGATAAAATCAAAATATCACTCATACCGAATAGGATTGATCCGACAGCTGTCACAGCCATACCTACTGTACAAATTTTTCTAACACCAATGGTATCCACCATGATGCCGACTGGTAATTGCATCAAAGCATAACCATAAAAAGTCATAGCGGCTAAATTAGCAATTTGTACACTATCGAGTTTTAAATCACTCATCAACTGATCGGCTACTGAACCGATTGCCAGCCTATGAAAGAATACAATTATAAATCCAAAAACCAAGATGCCCCATGATAAATAACGATGATCTTTTTTCATTTTACGCCCCTTTTAATTCTGTATACGAAATATGTCTCTTCTCTATTATACATAATATCTGACTTTTGTCATTTCATTTAGTGTTGGGTTGACCCAATGCTGTGTTAAAGCATTGAAAATGCTGAGTTCTTTATTCAGATGATTTTTTAGGAAAACTAGGAAAATATTTTCCTAGATCAAACTTAGGGGTTAGGTCTACAGAATGTGAAAATTTCCCGCAAATTTCTTTTAGAAAGGTATTGCTGTGGGTTTAAGGCAATATTATATACTGTTTACAGATAGAAGTTGAAAGGAGATATACTATGTTAAAAAAATTATTCAATAAAAACAAGAAAAAAACTGAGAACAGAAATTTACACGAAAATGATTTTGTTAAATTCAAACTTGAATTATTATAAGGAGGATCTTATGAAGAAGATTAAGAGAAAACAAAGAATATGCAACTCTCACAAAATGTATGCAGATAAAGCTACTTATGAGATATTGACTCAAAAACAATTAATGTACCTAATATAAAACTCAGCACAAATTCATGTGCTGAGTTTTTATATTACCATTCTAAAATTACTTTTCCTGATTGTCCACTCTTCATGATTTCGAAACCTTTTTCGAATTCAGTATAGTGCATTTGATGTGTGATCACACCTGAAATGTCTAAACCTGATTGAAGCATTGCTTGAACTTTATACCAAGTTTCATACATTTCACGACCATAGATACCTTTGATCCATAAACCGTTGAATACAACTTTGTTCCAGTCAACTCTTGTATCTGGTCCTTGAATACCTAACATGGCAATTTTTCCACCATGGAACATACAATCTACCATATCTGAAAATGCTGAAGCGTTACCTGACATCTCTAATCCAACATCGAATCCTTCTGTCATGTTTAAATCACTCATTACATCTTGTAGTTTTTCTTTCATAGGGTTAACAGTTCTTGTTGCGCCTAATTTTGTTGCTAATTCCAATCTATAGTCATTAACATCTGTAACAACAATATGTCTAGCGCCTGCATGTTTAGCAATAGCAGCAGCCATAATACCGATTGGTCCTGCACCTGTAATCAGTACATCTTCTCCTAATAAGTCAAATGAAAGTGCTGTATGTGCTGCATTTCCAAGTGGATCAAAGATTGATAATACTTCAAGTGGTAATTCAGGATCACATAACCAAACATTTGATTCTGGTATTGCAGCATATTCAGCAAAGATACCTGTTCTATTTACGCCAACACCCATAGTGTTTTTACATAAATGTCTTCTACCTGCTAAACAGTTTCTACAATGACCGCAAACGACATGACCTTCTCCAGATACTAAATCACCTACGTTAAAATCTGTTACACCTTTACCGATTTCAACAATTTCACCAACAAACTCATGACCAATTGTCATTGGTACAGGGATTGTTGCTTGAGACCATTCATCCCAGTTATAAATATGTACGTCAGTACCACAGATTGCTGTCTTCTTCATTTTGATCAAAACATCAAAATCTCCAACAACAGGTACATCTACTTCTTCTAACCATAAACCTGGTTTTGCATATTTTTTTACTAATGCATTCATTTTAGTAGCCATTAATGACCCTCCTTTGTATAATGAAATTGTAATCGAATTTATTGAAATTAACAACATATTTCATACAATTTGATATAATTATTTCTTAACAAATTTGAGGAGGTCTCATGTCACATATTTTTGATCCGAAAAAATTCAAAAAACTTGAAAGTCCTGAAAGGAAAAAAATGCTGCCTGTAGAGGAAGTCTTGTCCTTTTTAACCCTGTCTTCATCATCGATTATAGCGGATGTAGGCTGTGGTATCGGCTATTTTTCAATACCTTTTGCTGAAACAGCTCAAGAAGTAATAGCGGTAGACATCAATGATATTATGATTGATGAATTAAAAAAACGTGTGTCTTCTAAAAACATTCGTATGTTACTTGGAGACTTTTCTGAATTGCTTGGAAAAGAAAGCATCGACATATTCTTTACAGCAACAGTAATCCATGAAGTTGATAACTTGGAATCTTTTACTAAAAAAGCATATGAGGTTGTCAAACCTGATGGTTATATCATTTATCTTGATTTCATCAAAAAAGAAATGCCGATGGGTCCGAGTTATGACAAAAGAGTTGCTCACGAAAGCGTTATTTCATTATTTAACTCTCTTGAGATGTCTGAAATTGAAGTGACCACCATTTCCGATACTTTTTATATTGTAAAAGGGAAAAAATAGAGCCTAGGCTCTATTTTTTAATATTAGTGGTAATACAACAATGGTCATGATAAAAGCTGATACAACGCCAATACTTAGCGCTGATCCTAATGAAGCAATGCCTCTATAACTAGAGAAAATTAAACTTCCAAAACCACATACGGTTGTAAGTGTTGTTAATAAAATCGCTTTACCAACACTGGCAAATAGATAACCTATTTTCCGTTCTCCAATTTTATAGTGATGTAATATATGAACCCCATTATCAATACCAATACCAATAATCAACAATATGGATAAGAAATTCAACATATTAAATTTTAAGTCCAGTAGACTCATGATTCCCAACATGAAGATTAAAGTTAATATAAGTGGTAATAATGCAGCCAATGCATATGTTATAGATTTAAAATGTAACAGTAGGATTGAAAGTAAAACAACCAATAAAACACCACCGATTAACATCAATTCACTACCTGCTGAATCAAAAATAACTTTCATAAAAATAGGTGTACCGGTAATCTGTTCGTTCACAGCCTCTATGTCTTTAAAGAATTGATCACCTTTATCCGTGTCTAAATTCTCCCATATATTAAAATCAGGATATATCGTGATTAAAAATTGACTGCCATCTTCAGAAACAAACTGACTTTTATAAGCTTCTGGTAAATCATTTGGTTCTAAAGTTTCAAATGTTAACATCTCATCTGAAAGTTCAATCATAGTTTCATAATAAATTTTATTGATATCTTCTAGTTTTTCTTCCGGTATGTTTATATCAAAAGGTGCCATCATCTCATTGACCACATTTATATCAATATTTCGATAAGGTGCTACTGGTATTTGATTCAGTTCTCTTAAAACTTCAATTGTTTTTTCTTGTGATTCTAGTTTCGGGATAAATGATGCAATGGATGTTACTTCTTTGATGCCTTCTACTTTTTCAAATTCACTGTGGTAAGTATAAACCTCTTCCATTGAATCAACTGAAATTGAAAAAGAATCCGTACTCATATCATAGGTATCTACTAAATGATCCATCAGTTCTATTGATTTCAGTCCTTCTGGTTCTAAATTCATCAAGTTCATATCAAATTCAATACCGGTTGCTTGATAAGCCATAAAACCGGTTGAAATAATCAAAATAACCACAACCACAATTCTATGCTGATTAACTGCTGTGCTTATTTTCCCGACCCAAGAATAATGACCACTTAATTTTTTCTGTTTATGAGGTTTTTCCTTCCTCAACATAAGAAGTGATGGTAAAATCCAAAATACAGCTAATAGTGTACTGATTATCCCAAGTCCCATAACCGTACCAAGTTCTCTTAACATTTCGAGTTGTGATATATTAAGTGCAAAGAATGCCACTGCAGTTGTCATCGCTCCGGTTACAATACCAGGTCCTGTGATAGAGATAGCGTGATGAATAGCATTCACCTTATCAAATCCAGAAGCCCTTCTTTCAATGTAACTGCTGTAAAGATGGATGGCGTAATCCACTCCTAATCCTAAGAGCATTGCTGCTGCAAAGGCGGTTAACATATTTAATCTACCGATAGTCAAAGTGGTGAGTCCAACACCCCATATGATACCAACAAAGAGTGGTATAAATGCCAAGATAGGTGCAACAACTGCTCTAAAGGCAAAATACAACAATGTAAATATCAATACGATGGCCAAAACTATAGTTAATGAAGAGTCCGACTGTATGCTTGCGGTTTCATCACGCATGACAACATGCATGCCTGTAACGCCAATGGTCACTTCTGGATGATTCTTTGATACCCCTTCAATAACATCCTCTATAGCTTTAACACCGGGTTCTAACTTAGCAATATCCATCATCTCGAAGGATGGTTGAATGGTCAACATAGCCATGGTGCCATCTTCTGAAGTCAGTAATGTATTGCCACTGTATATATCTTTAAAGAGTGATTTAATTTTTTTATCATCTAAAGTTTCTCTTTGTGATTCTATTACCAAATCATCTATTGTTCTTAACAAAAACGTCTTTTGATTTTCTGGGATATCCTCTTCTAATAAATAAGGTAGCGCTGTTAAAAAGCTTTCAAAGTTAGGATCTTTAAACATATAGATCATGTCTTTGCTATTTTCATCTAATAACAGGCCATATTTTAATATAAAGTCCCTATTAAGACCAACCGTTATACTTGTCACATAATCCTCTAAATTGTTTATTTGATCTTCAATTTCATTAATGGCCAATAACATTTCTTTTGGATTATCACTTTCTACTATCACCATGATATTTGAAAGCGAAGGAAAATCTTCTAATATTTCACCATATTCTTTGACGGCTTCATTACCTTTTGGAGCAAGTGCAACCCAATTGAGTTCAATGGATAAACCGGAAGCAAGAACACCTGCTAGTATGGTCAATATAAATGCAATCAGTAAAACCAATTTAGGTTTTGAAGTCACGTATTTGATATTTAATTTGCTGATTGTTCTTAACATTTACAACGCCTCCTGTATATAAGGTGTGAGTGTGAATCTGAATTTCTTATCAATGAGTTCAAAACACTCGCTCTGATTCATGTCTTTATCATATAGGTATATCATATAACCATACATAACATCTGAATACAAAGATTCTGCTAATAACCTTTTATCACATAGTTTTAATAAATCTTTTGATTGTAGTTTTTCTGTCATGTCTTCTAAAACATCAATAAACCTAAAGTCAACTGCTGCAAACTGTTGCATAATCGCTGGAGCTGTTTTCGAAGCTTTAAATAGTGCTAAGAAGATCTCCATCATAATTTTTTTAGGCATTTTTATAACAGGGTTCATCACCTTTTTATAATAGTCTAGGTAAATTTCTACAAGTTCCGTTTGATTATCTACTTCAGGTGCATCATATAACTCTGGATCCATTTCACCTGTAATCACTTCAATCAATATATCTGATTTAGTTTGAAAATAGTTAAAGATAGTACCTTCTGCAACACCAACTTTTTTTGCAATTTTTTTTGTACTGGTTTGACTGTAGCCTTCTTCTATAAAAAGCGCTCTGGAAGTTTCAATAATATCTTGCCTGACTTTTTCTTTTTGCTCTTTTGATATACGAGCCATGCGTCCTCCTTTTTATATGAGTGCACTCATATGAGTATACTCATATTATACACCTTGTTTATTTTAATACAAGAAAAAAGATGACATTACGTCATCAATAGATTTTCTATGGTTCTTAATTCATTCATACTGGCCAACCAATTCACGGGTATTTTTTTATCACCATGATAAGCTCCAAGTACAGCACCGATTGTTATACCTCTTGCAGCAGAATCTCCTCCTGCATATAAATTTTCAATCAATGCTTCATCGAAATGGTCTTCATATTTCAAAATAAAATACAGTACTGCTGGAAACGCATAATCGCTATCACAACTTTGACCCAATTGTTTGATTGCTTGTGCAGTATCATAACTCAATAGGCTTTTGGCCTTCTCAATATCTGAGAATATTTTTTTTGAAGCCGTCTTTTTCAATTCCTTAATGGCTTCACTTGGTTTTTCACCTTTCATTACTTTATAAATAAGTTCTGTTAAGAAAACAACTCGTTCTAATAAAAGAGGGTCATTATGAGTCATTTTTGTCTGTAGTACAACTTGATCAATGCCTTTCTTCGAATCTTTTGAATTAAAATAAATAATACCTGGGAATCTTGTAAAGCCACCTAACTCTGAAGAGTGAGACCCTTCAAAGATATCACGTTCTATGTTTTCCATTGTGATTTTGGTTGCATGATCTATATAACCTTTATAGTTTTTCATATAGTTATAGTAATATTGATAAAATGGTTCTTCTTCTATAACAACACTGAGTTTAAGATATTGTAGTAACATCAGTGCTTGATCACCATAATGTGTAAAATCACCTTTCACTTTGGTATCGTGATACGAAGTAGTGGGTGCTGTTAATCCGTTAATCATGCCGAATTGTCGTTTGATATCTTCTAAGTTATAAATCCAATGTGGACCAAGTGCAATTGCATCACCAATAAATGCGCCTAATATCATACCTCTATTTTTTGACATATAACACCTCCACTCCCTTTATACCAAAAAAACAACTAGGTCAATCAATTGACTAGTTGTTTTCTAATATTTTTTGCCATAAATTTATTTGATACTTATCAACAGCCTCAATATTTTCGAAAGACGGAAGATTACCAATTTGCCATATGGAGATGCCACCCAAATCATAATCAAAGACCAAATCAATCTTTTCTTGTAAACTGGCTTCGTTTTCATACCATATGGTATTAATTTGCTTATTCTCATCTACATAATGAAGGAATGGATTCTTAGAAATCTGATCATAATAGAAGTCACTAAAAGTTAACTCCGTCATTCGCTCTATCAACTTTTGATAGCCGGGTGTATAACGTTTGACTTCATAAAGTGTATCGCCTTGCCATTGAACTACTGCTAAGTTAATCTGTAAGATTAATTTATCTCTATCCCAAGGTGGTATGGTCGCCACGATTTGATCTAAATCTTCTTTAATTGACTCCAGTGGGGAAATGGGTTGTTCCACATAATTTTGATTAAAATTGATAATCACTTCTGATTTTGATTCATAATCATGGAACATAAGAATCATATGATCCACATAAGGCAGAACTCTTTCATATGCAAACGCTCTCGGTTGTACAGCAACATCTACAGTCATCGTTGGAATAGCTTTGTCTAATGCTTCTATAAACTGAACATAGTCTTCAAAATTATCTTCTTTTAGATTTTCAAAGTCGATAACAACACCATCAAACTCAGGCTCATCAATTACTGGACTTAATAAACATGTTTTTATATCCTGAATCAATTGTTCGCTTTGTGCAAATATCAAACTGTAATTCTGATCAGCATAGATATTCAAAAGCTTTGGACGTTTATGACCCGTCACAAGTTCATGTCCATCTGGATAGAACATCGTATTGTCATTTATAGACGTTGTATTGAGTAAAACTTCTCCATTATTCATTTCAACTCGCGACCATGCATAAGCTATTTGATCCACTGGATTTAATTGTTCTTCTATTTCACTGTAATTCTTATAAGCACCTTTACCATAAAACATATTGAGATGAGATAATTTTTCCGAAACAACAACTGTTCTTGTTTCATTTATCCATGATACGTCTGCACCTGTAGCTCTTGTAATAATCGCTAACGGCACATAAGTTCTATCATTGATGATTATTGGAGCAACATCTGAAACATAAGTTTCACCATCTATTAATAAGGTATCCTCTCCAATGGTTAACTTCATTTCGTGGATATTTCTATTTGCTGTGACTTCATATGTTTCAGCATTCCAAGAGACTTGATACCCTAATGTATCCATTAAGAATTTAAGTGGTACCATCGTCCTATCTTCAACTATAAGGGGCGGTTCTTCAAACACAATCACTTCATCATTAATTTCTATTGTAATGTCTTCAGCAAATATGATTTGAGTTAGTGCTAAAAACATAATAATACTTATGACTGCTTTCTTCATGCGTCACTTCCTTTGAATAATTCTATATATAGTTCAAGGTATAATTTAAACAAAGCGTGATTTTTAAATATCTCTTCTTGTTCAAATAAGTTAAGTAGTGAACTGTAATACCATTTTTGTTGTTCGTATCCCCTACTAAAATATTGCCACAAACTATCTCCCATATCATCATGCTGATGTTTAAGACTATATAAATTATGTAGCTTATCAGCTATTATAACCCATTTTACATCGTCAGGTTTTTCACCAAACTGTTCAATGGTATTCTGTTTTCTTATTTCCCATTTCAAAGATTGATCAGGTTCAGTACAATTCAATACCATATTGGTGATCTCTTCACCATATTTTGTTTTCAACTGATTAATCGTCATGTCTGTATCTTCTATTGTATCATGTAACAAGGCTGCAACGATAATCTTTTCTTCTAAGCCTGATTCTATCAATAACATAGCTAAAGTAATAGGATGGCTTGCATAAGGTATATCCGTACCTTTTCTCAGTTGAGTTTTATGTAGTTTTAGTGTATCATGCAGAGCTTCTTGTATAAGTTTATTTAAAACCATAAATTGCCTCCTATACTTATTCTACCACATACTATATTTCTTTTGTTTTTCCCTATACTTTTATGTCTATCATTTTGTTAACATTTATTATATTAAGATCTAATACTACCATTTAATCATACAGAAATATAAGTAAATATCAAAAAAATAAATCCCGCCGCCAGATAGATGGCCAGGTGCTCATAGGTACGGGATGCAATGTGGTGGGCCCGGGACATGAGTTCTGTGACCCCCAGGGCATAGGTTACGGCAGAATCCTTGAGCAAAATGGCATATTCATTGGTCCATCCGGGGATGGACAGACGAAAGGCCTGGGGTAAAAT
>JABXKX010000590.1 GCA_013619035.1 Peptostreptococcaceae bacterium | reverse complement strand
TTTTGTATTGGGAAATGGTTTTAGTTGTTTTTGAACATCTATTTTGAGTATTTTTCATGTAAAATAGAGGAGGAGGTGTTTATATGATAGAAGTAAACAATAGAGAGAATCCACGTTTACACTTTGAAAGTTATAACAGCTTAAATATCAGAGGTGTGCTTACAAATACAAACTATAAGGCGTATGTGGATGACTTAGTAAACCCCACAGGCATATGGATTAAAGATAGATATTTTAATTTTGTATATACTGAACAGTTAAGTTTTATTGAGTTATTTGATCAAACCATGGAAGGGGATTATTTTGGTTTTGCTGGTACGAACCAGACGGTACTTAACTACTATATATCAACTGAACTGATTCAGTGGAAAAATACCTGTGATCAGTACCATTATCAGGGAGAGAGATTTTCTGAAGTGATGACGTTAGAGTCGTTAACGCTATCGGATGCAAGTTATGTAAATGATAATTACGAATACAAAAACTCCAATTCTTTGGCTAAAATAAAGGATGCTATTAAAAATAGACCCACTTCATGTCTTCGTCTAGACGGAAAAATTGTTTCTTTTGTATTATTACATGATGATGATTCTATGGGATATATGTATACATTACCAGAGTATAGAGGTAATGGGTATGCTTATGAACTGGCAAAAGACATCATCAATAAAACCTTAGATTCAGGCAGACTGCCTTATATTCAAATCGTACAAGGCAATGAAAAATCGAAACAATTGGCGTTGAAATTGGGATTTGAAAAACATGGAGAAGTCCATTGGTTTGGTGTGGTCAGACTGGGCGACTCATTTAAAAAACATTTGAGAACATACGAAAGTCATTTTGGTGTAAACCCTAAATCGGTTAGTAGCAAAATGACTCTTCGATCAAAATATGACCTTTTAGAGGTTAAAGTCACATCCGATAAGTTCGTTTATGAGAATAGGAGTTATGACTATCAAGTGATACATAGTGATGAAATATACTATATTCATTCAAATATGCCAGAGAAAATCTTGATTTCAGGTTTGATGCAATTGATAAAACAAGATTATGAACTGGTGATTTCCAATCAAGATGTTAAATCTGACGGTTTTAAGTCGGTTTAGTATTGATAAAATCAGTGTTTTTCACTATACTGTAATCATTAAATAGAACTCTAAGAAATATAACACAGCCCCCTTTGGGCAAAGGTTATATTTTTTGTCGTGTAAATATAAAGGAGCAAAAAAATGTACGTAATTGTAGGACTAGGTAATCCAGGTAAAAAATATGCCATTACCAGACACAATATTGGATTTGAGGTGGTAGATGAGTTTGCCAGACAAAATCAAATAAAAATGACCAAAGTAAAATTCAAATCAGTTATTGGTGAAGGTAATGTATGTGGCGAAAAAGTATTGGTGGTTAAACCACAAACCTATATGAATCTAAGTGGTGAAGCAGTCATGAAAATATTAGATTATTACAATCTGCCTCTTGAGAACTTAATTGTTGTTTACGACGATATTGATGTGGATACTGGTAAACTTCGTATCAGAAAAAAAGGCAGTGGCGGCTCACATAATGGTATGAGAAATATCATCTATCTTTTAAAACAAGATGGCTTCCCTCGTGTGAGAGTGGGAGTGGGTAGACCACAAAATGGTCAGAACTTAGCAGATTATGTATTAGGCAGATTCTCTAAGGATGAACAAGAATTAATAATACCAATTGTTAAAGACTCGGTTTCAGCTATAGAAACGATTATTAAAGACGATGTTGATCTAGCGATGAACAGATACAATATAAAGTAGGTGAATTATGCAAGTTGTTTACGAAAATGTCATTAGAAAAACAACCGAATATCAAGAAATGAAAAGAAGTCTCCAACATAAGATGACGCCACTCTGTACTCAAGGTATTTTTGAAACATTAGGCTCTCATGTCACGGCAGCACTTCTTGAAGATATAAGTGGTCAAGCGCTGATTGTATGTCATTCCAGTGCGGCTGCTTTAAAAGTTGTTGAAGATTTAACGCCACTACTGCCTGAGCGGTTGGTTTATATGCCGGCAAAAGAAGTGGTCTTCTTTGATGCTTATGCACACAGTAAGACTGTGATTCATGACCGTGCCAAAGCAATTCAAAAGATTTTAACTTTAGAACAACCCGTTGTGGTAACAACTATTGATAGTTTATTATTATCTCATATGGATCCTAAAATCTTTAAAGCGCAACAAATTACTTTGGAACTCGGTGGCATCATAGACATTGATTCGGTTGAGAAGAAATGGATTGAAGGCGGCTATGAAAAAGTAGATATGGTAGAACAGAAGGGCCAATTTGCAAGAAGAGGCTCTATTATGGATATCTTTGCGCCGACTTATGACTATCCGGTTCGACTCGAACTCTTTGATGATGAAATTGATTCACTTCGTTTTTTTGATGCGGAAACACAAAAATCGATAGAAAAGATAGAGAGTTGTATCATCGATCCATGCAGGGAAATCATTATGACCGATGATATCAGAGAAAAATCGATTCAAACATTAACGGATTTAAAAGATGTTGTTTCAGAACCTAAAGCTTCTAAACTGAATTATTTGATAGAATCTCTTAGTGAAGGCATCTACTTAGAAGAATTTGATAAGTTCCATAAATACTTCTACAATAAAGGATTTACATTAGTTGATTATTTTAAATC
>JABXKX010000160.1 GCA_013619035.1 Peptostreptococcaceae bacterium | reverse complement strand
GACTAAGTCTCGTTTAATCGATCTAGTCATTACAAAGGCAAATAGAATAACGAAAAATGAGAGTGCCAAGGTAAAACTAAATATTTTTTTCATAATATTCCTTTCTTAGAAGAAGAAATCTAATCCACTTTCTTCGAATTCTTGAACTTTTTCTTTTAAATATTTTTCTCTAATATCTTTAAAAGTACCATCTGTTTTGGCTTTCTTAAGCCATTCATTGATATCTTTTCTCAGATCCTCTTCACCTTTTCTCATTGCAATACCCCAACCTTGTGTATTAGGTAGTGCTTCAAGGATTGCAAGTGTTGTATCTGGGAAATTCTTTTGATGATTTACAATTGATAATGGATCATAAATAAAGACGTCCGCATTTCCTTGTGCAACTTCTAAAACAGCACTGGCTTCTTCGTCTATATTTTTTATGACAGCGTTTGGCGCATTAGCTGCAGCCCAAAGAGCACCAATAGTCCCTGTTTTAGAAGCAATAATTACTTCTGAATCATCTAAATCTTTATAAGATTTCACTTTTGAATCTTTATGGACTAACATCATTAATTGACTTGTAGTATACGGATCAGAAAAATCTACAACTTCCATACGTTTTTCGTTGATGGTCATAGACGAGATGATGATGTCAATATTGCCGCTTTCAAGAGCTGGAATTAGACTAGCATATGCTGTATCAATAATTTCTACTTCCATACCTAAATAATCACCTAATGATTCTGCCATTAATACAGAAACGCCTTCAGGATTACCATCGGCATCGATTGTTTCAAATGGAGGGTACTTAAGTTCCATACCTACTCTTAATACCTTATCTGTATCATCAGATGAGCATCCTATAACTGCAAAAGCCAGTAATAAGATAACCAATAAAATGGCTGATTTTTTCATTTATTTCCTCCTTTTTTCTACGTGCTTACATATAAGTTTATACCTTTGTAAGACGCCTCTCAAACAAAATTAGAGCAATTAATTTCAATTTGTACTAAATTAGTCTATTTTATAAGTGTAGGACTAACTGAATGAAGGGATAAGATTTTACATTATTTTGAAATTAAGAAAAGTTAACAATATTAATTATGTGATCATTTTTAGGGTACAATTGAATAAAGGGAGGAATCTAATGATTTACAATCAATGGTATGTGGTTTTAGAATCAAAGGAAGTAAATGATAAACCCGTTGGTGTTACAAGATTGTCAGAAAAATTAGTGTTTTATAGAGACAGTCAAAATCAAGTGCATTGTTTAAAAGATCAATGTGTACATCGTGGTGTTAAATTAAGTTTAGGAGAAGTTCATAAGGATCATTTACTATGTCCCTTTCATGGATTTGAATACAATTGTAAAGGCAAAGTAGAGGTGATTCCTGCTTATGGTAGAACATATCAAGTGCCTGAACGTTACAAAGTTTCATACTATAAGACCTTTGAAGTTCAAGGTTTCATTTATATATTCTGGGGAAATCCAGAAGATGCTCATGAACCGCCAGTTTTTTTCAGTGATTTGGGTGATGAGTTTTCATACGGTACAATGAGTGAAGTATGGCCAGTTCATTATTCAAGGGCTATAGAAAATCAACTTGATGTTGTTCATGTACCATTTGTTCATAGAAACACCATTGGTAGAGGTGAGAAATACGTAGTTGACGGGCCGGTAGTTGAATGGGTGGATAAAGATAAATTTGAATTTTTTGTTTATAATAGAGTTGAAGATGGTACACTTGCGAAACAACCAAAAAATATGCCAAGACCCAATAGAGAAACGGATTTTAGATTGGGGTTTAAATTTCCAAATCTATGGCAAAATTACATTGCTGACAAGGTGAGAGTTCTAGCGGCGTTCGTCCCAATCGATGAAGAACATACAAGAATCTACTTAAGATTTTATCAATCATTTATGAGGGTGCCGGGTATTAGAAATATTGTTAATGTGATGGCGATGATTTTTAATAAAAAAGTATTACATCAAGACCGGCATGTCGTGATGACGCAACAGCCTATTAAGTCGATGTTACAAATGCCTGATAAACTGATACAAGGCGATCTACCGATTCTTGAGTATCGAAAAAGAAGAGATGAGTTATTAAAAGAATCCGATATGCAATCTTAGTCGTTCTACATTTTCATCTTGATAAGAAAATAGAAGTTTATATTAACTTGAGGAACTGATCTATTTATGGCAATATAAAGTAATGACTTAAGAAAATGATACAATCAACTATATTATGAAGGCGATAAAATAGTGATAGCAGTACCAATTTTAGATGGGTATATTTCATTTGAATTAGTAGAAAAGAGGATTTCATGAACTACGATGAATTTAAAGATAGAATATTGGAATTAGGGGATTTAGATATTGAAGAAAAAATTGAAATCCTATGTGAAGAAACAGATGATTTAGAATTATATGATCACATGGAACATGTCGCTACGCTTGCAGCAGAACTTGCTGAACAGTATAATTTAAATCAAGAAGATGCGCATTTGACGGGATTTTTGCATGATGTAGGTAGATTAATTGATTCTGATGAGTATTTAGATATTCTTGAAAAACATAATATTTCAGTTGATGAGGATGAAAAACAAGTTATAGATGCGTTACATGAAAAAGTTGCCACACTCATCACAGAAGATGTTTTTAATATTTCTAACCCAATGATTAAAGGCGGTATTTTGT
>JABXKX010000047.1 GCA_013619035.1 Peptostreptococcaceae bacterium | reverse complement strand
CTTCTATCTTTGATAAATCTAAAATATTGTTGATAAGATTTAATAATGACTCACTTGAACTCTTTGCAATTTCCAGGTTTTCTATAAGTTCTGGTTGTTGTATCTTTCTACAAGTTAAATCGATCATGCCAATAATTCCATTTAACGGTGTTCTTATTTCATGACTCATATTGGCTATAAAAGCACTTTTCATATGACTCGCTTCTTCTGCATTTTTTTTTGCGAGTGATATAGTCTCTTCATATTCAATTTGGCTAGTAATATCTTGAAGTATCAATAGAGTCTTAGACACTTCATTTTCTTCTATAGATAAAAAACTAATTCTATAATCATAACTAATAGCTTTATCATCGATAATATGATGGAACTGTTTATGTAACGTTTCATATTGACCGGTAATGTACGAGCTATCCAATAATTGAAATCTTAAAGGACAGGTAATGCATTGTTCTCCTAAACCACATAATCTATCTACGGCATTTTCACATTTCAACATATTTCCTATCAGAGAATCTCCCGCTTCTTTTGAATGAACTTTAAATCTATTTTTGATAAAAGTATTATAACTTTCAACGGTTCGATTTTCATTAATTGTCATTACACCTAAAGGAAGCGAATCCAATATCAATTGTAAATTCTCTTTTTGATGTATTAATTGTTTTTCTAGTCTTGTCAATTGAGTGATATCTCTAAAACTAATTACAACGACTGGCGGTGTGTCATCAACCACAATACGTGATAAACTTGCGGACAAATATTTTACAGCTCCATGATTATTAATAATATAAGATCCTGGTCTTAACCCTGTTTGGTTACCTGTCGCAAAAACATAATCCACTAAATTGGTAATAATACTACCGTCAAGTACTGTTGACACATTAAATACATCCTCAATATTAGTTAACAGAATGCTCTTAATATCAACACCTAAGATAGACATTGCTTTGTGATTACAATAAGTTACTCTCTTGGTATCATTGATACATATAACACCATCTCCTAAAGCATTCAAAACTTCAAAATAATTTATATGTTCCATATATCTCCTATATATGCATTTCTTGTTTAGTAATCATGACTTCACCATTTTCAACTTGGATTTCTACAGAACGACTAAAACGTCCTAATACTTCAGTGGCATCATAATCAAGATTGTAACCATCTAAAATGGTTTTTATCTTATGCACATTCCTTTCACCGACTTTAAAAATATCTGTTGCATGAGAAGAAATTGCACCTCCTACAAGCAAAATCTTTAAATATTCTAGTTTACAATCCTGGCGGATCGCAAAAAATTGTATTAATCTAGGCACTATTTCATTTGCAAAATAAGCTTCTTTTGCAATTATTTTTTTATGATTTATATCTTGTTTCGGCAACACAATATGTGCCAGAGCAGTACATTTAGTCTTTGTACAATGTATGATTAAAGCAACACAAGATCCAAGAGCATGAGTTTTTAAACTCTCATCTTTTGTTTCTGATATTGCATATTCCCCAATGCCTACTGAAATCATAGATCACCTCAAAGATTTCATGATATAGTGTCCCATCAGATCAAGTGAAACTTGTTTGGTAACACCACCTAATTCATAAGCGGCTTTGGGCATACCATATACAACACAGGACTTTTCATCTTGTCCAAGTGTTACTGCACCTTTCCTTTTCATTCTAGCAATTCCTCTAGCCCCATCATATCCCATGCCTGTTAAAATAACTGCGAGAGTTCTATCTGAAAGTACTTCTGACATAGAGTTAAACAAGACGTCTACAGATGGACAATGACCATTTACCTTTTCACCTTTAAATACCTTTAAACTATATCGTATACCACGTTTTACAATTTGAACATGTTTATCACCAGGTGCCAAATAGACATGATTTTTTTCGATTATGTCACCTGTTTCGCCTTCTTTAACTATAAAATGCGTTTGATTGTTTAATCTTTCAGCAAACATTTTAGAAAAAACGGGTGGAATATGTTGCACAATAACAATACCTGGTATATTACTCGGTAGTTGTGTAAGAAGATTATAAATCGCTTCTGTACCACCAGTTGATGCACCAATACCAATTACATCATGTTTAACATAATTTGTTTTCGCTTTTAACATTTTAGGCTTCTCAGCTTTCTCTATAATTTTTGCTTTAGATGCAGCTTTTATTTTATCTATAATATTATAAATGAAATTTTCTACACTACTTGCAATTTCCAAACTTGGTTTTGTTACAAAATCAACAGCACCAGATTCCATTGCATCAAATACTCGATTACTAACTGAACTGATTACAATTACTGGAACTGGATATTGTGGCATCAATCTTTTTACAAATTCTATACCATCCATCTTAGGCATTTCAATATCGCAAGTGATAACATCTGGATGAAATTGAAGTATTTTATCTCTCGCATCGTACGCATCAACTGCTTTAGCAACAACACATATTTGTGGATCAGACTGAATACCTTTTGCAATGACTTCTCTAAATACCATACTATCATCAATAATAAGCACTTTTATTGCCATAAGATACCTCTATACCTTTCTATACACAGCTGGTTTAATATACTTAAACTGTGTTTTATTTCTATCAATAGATTCAGAATGACCTATAAATAGATACCCTCCATATTCTAAAGCATTATAAAACTTATTAATTAATTCCTCTTTGGTCTTATTATC
>JABXKX010000517.1 GCA_013619035.1 Peptostreptococcaceae bacterium | reverse complement strand
AACACATTTGTCGGTTATTCCTGCAACGTTTAGCAGAGGATTAAGAGAAGTTTTTAATAATAAATAAAAAAGGAGAAGGGAATGATCATAAGAGATTTAACGATTAAAGATGCTCCGGATATGGCTAAATTACTTGCTTATAGACATAAACAAGAAAGAGTGAAGTTTCAGGCTTTAAATAAAATATTTGAAGATGAAACTGTATTGGAATCAATAACAGAAAAAAAGTTTTCTGGAAAGCGAACAATAGCTATTGGTGCCTATCAGGGTGATAAGTTACTTGGATTTATTATATCGAATGTTAAACAAAACCCAGTATTTGGTCGTTGTGCATGGGTAAAATATGATGGATTAGCTTTGGCTGAAGGTGTTGATGCAACTCTATATCGTGACTTGTATGCGACTATATCAGAAAAATGGATTAATATCGGTTGTCTGAAACATTTTGTAATTGTTCCAGCAGGGCAAAATGAGGTGATGAATTCGTGGCTTAATTCAGGTTTTGCTTATGAACAAGTCTTTGGTATAAAAAAATTAGAATTACCCAATATAAATGAATTAGAAGGTATTTGTGTTCGAGAGGCATTAACAAAGGATAAGGAAGATTTAGAGTCGATATCAGGACTAATTTTGTCTTTCCAAGCGAAGTCCCCAACTTATGCAGTTGCATTACCAGAAATGTTCGAGGAATTTAAAGAAGGATATGGTGGACTTATAGAAGATCAAGAAGCTCATTTGCTATTAGCTTATAAAGAAGATGATTTTCTAGGATTTACTTGTGGTTACTTTGAAGATGAAGACAAAGAAAATATGATGACGCCGTATAAAAGCGCAGAATTAGGCGTTGCAGGAACCAATCCGAGTTTTCAAGATAGAGGTGTTGGAACTTTACTAACACAATCATTATTTAAAGATGCATTTAACGCAGGTTATGAAAACAGTACCGCTGATTGGCGTATAACAAATATGAAATCATCTGTATTTTGGCCTAAAATGGGTTATAAACCATATGCCTATAGATTTGTAAGAACAATAGATAGAAGAATTTATTGGGCTGATGGAGATAAAAGATTATAGAAGCAATAAATGATATTGCATCATGAAATAACAATAAATAAACAAGAGTGTCGACACATGTGGAGACTGTTGTGAAACTTAAACTAACATTATAATAGATAATTGAATAGTGATTCAAGTTTTGAGTAGAATATTTCTGCTCTTTCTTTTTTTTGACTTGTACGGTATAATAGAACAAGTAGGAGGCGTATTTATGAGGTATAAACCACCATTTACAATAAGTGATAAATGTTTAAACCTAGTTGCTGATATTATGGAAACTATAACAAAATTAACCTTGATAGAGGTTGAAGGCATAAATCCTAGGTTGAGAAGGAATAATAGGATTAAAACAATACAGGCCTCTTTGGCAATAGAAAATAATTCGTTGTCACTAGATCAAGTAACTGCAATTCTTAATGGGAAAAGAATTTTAGGTCCTGGACAAGATATTAAGGAAGTTCAGAATGCATATGAGGCTTATGAATTACTACTTGATTTCAATCCTTATGATGTTGCATCATTGTTTGAAGCACATAAGATCTTAATGAACGATTTGACGAAGGAAGCTGGAGTATACAGATCTGGTGGTGTTGGTATATTTGCAGGTGAGAGTTTAGTACATATGGCACCACCTGCTAGTTTGGTTCCAGAACAGATAAATCAATTAATCGAATGGGCATTAAATACTGAAGTCCATCCGTTAATCAAGAGTTGTGTATTTCACTACGAGTTCGAATTTATTCATCCATTTGCAGACGGAAACGGGCGAATGGGTCGGATGTGGCAAACGCTGATCTTATATAAATGGAAAAGTTTATTTGGATGGTTACCTGTTGAAACATTGGTAAAAGATCGTCAAGATAATTATTATTTAGTATTAGGAGAATGTGACAAAGCTGCAGACTCAGGAAAGTTTATTGAGTTTATGTTAGAAGCAATTAGAGATTCTCTAAATGATATCTCTGTTACCGAACAAGTTGGCGTACAAGTCACCGAACAAGTTAGAATAATTTTAAGTGCAATCGGTGAAGATACAGTTTCGGGAAAAGAGCTAATGGAAAGAGTAGGGTTAAAACATAGGCCAACATTTAGAAAAAATTATTTGCTTCCCGCAATTGAAGATGGATACTTGGAAATGACAATACCTGATAAGCCAAATAGTAGTAAGCAAAAGTACCGTAAGTCAAAAGTGTGATTATCTGCGACCTAGTCACAAGACATGTAGAGACTGTTTGTAAACTGAAACTATTGAAATAACTATAACTGAGCTTGTTGCCCATTTTATAGGTGGAGACATGTGCGAACGATTTGTGACTAGAATATTATTTTCTAGTCATTTCTGTATTGAATATTTGTAAAACGGAATCGAAATCCTTACAACTTCTAATTTCTTGGATAGTATGATGATTTGTTCTTAATAGTGGTGTCCAATGATTTAACTTTGTTCAAATCAAGTTCAATAATGGAATTTATTCCGAGTTAAAGCAAAAAAACTTTTTAAAAAGAATCATTAATAAATCGTTTTTGGGGTATTAATCTTTAGAGAGTAATGCCTCAAAATAGACATATAAATCGGAGGTTTGCTTTTAACATTCTATTATCTATGATAGTTATAAGGAATAAAAGG
>JABXKX010000121.1 GCA_013619035.1 Peptostreptococcaceae bacterium | reverse complement strand
GTAGTTTAGACTTAAATGAGCAATTAGAAAAAGAAGTAGATATTGATAAAATTCCTTTTAAATTATACATAGATGAAGAAGAAATTGTCGATGATGATAAATTAGATGTCATTGAATTTATTCAAAAAATGAAAAAGTCTGCTAAACTACCTAGAACAGCATGTCCGTCACCAAATGATTTCAAAGAGAAATTTGAAGAAAATGCAGATATTTTTGCCATCACTATATCATCAAAGTTAAGTGGTACTTATAATAGCGCAATGTTAGCGATGAATATGGTTTTAGAAGAAACTAAGAAAAATATTCATGTTTTTGATTCGAAATCAGCTTCAGTTGGACAGACTTTAATTGGTTTGAAAATCAAAGAAAAAATAGATCAAGGACTTAGCTTTGATAAAATTGTTGAAGAAGTAGAGTCTTATATGAAGAATATAACAACTTTCTTCATTTCTGAATCTCTTGATAACTTAATAAAAAATGGACGAATTCCTTCTTGGAAAGGTAAACTTGCTATGGCTCTTAAAATTAGACCTATTATGACCACTTTAGACGGGGATATTGTTGTTTCTGAGAAAGTAAGAAGCTCAAATAAAGCTTTTGAAAAATTAGCACAGAATATTTGTGATGTGGCTAAAGATGCTTCAAAGAAAACTTTGGCAATCAGCCACGTTAATAATCCAGATCGTGCAAAGTCATTAAAAGCACGTGTGCAGGAGATTTGTGATTTCAAAGAAGTAATTATTGTACCAACACATGGATTAACCAGTTTATATTGTGATGATCAAGGGATTATTGTTGCATTTTAAGTGAGGCTATTATGAAAAAAACAATTGCTGTTATCCAGCTGGATATTTCTAGAGATAAACAGGAAAATCTGGTTCATGCAGAACATTTAATTAAAGAGGCAGCTGCTCAAGCTAGTATAATTGTCTTGCCTGAGATGTTTAACTGTCCTTATAATGCAAAAACATTTTATAAGTATGCAGAAGTTGAGTTCTCTGAAACAACAAGGTGGATGGCTAACTTGTCTGAAATCCTAGGTATTACACTTATAGGTGGTTCTATACCTGAACTTGAAGATGAAGAAATGTATAATACATCATATACTTATTCTAAGGGGAAGCTTATTGGCAAACATAGAAAAATGCATCTCTTTGATGTAGATATAAAAGGTGGTATCACTTTTAAAGAATCCAGTGTTTTATCACCGGGTGAAAAAGTGACTACTTTTGATGTTGGAGGATTGAAGATAGGTGTTGCTATTTGTTATGATATGAGATTTCCAGAATTGATGAGAGCCATGGTTGATCATGGCGCTGAAGTCATTGTTGTGCCTGCTGCTTTTAACACAACAACTGGTCCTGCCCATTGGCATATTACAGCTAGAGCAAGAGCGGTTGATAATCAAGTGTATTTTATTGTAGCATCGCCAGCAAGGTCTAGTTATTTATCTTACAAAGCTTATGGACATTCTATAGTCGTTAATCCTTGGGGAGAAATTCTTTCGGAAGCGAATGAATTAGAAGAGATTATTTATGCAGAAATTGATACGGAGTATATAAAAAAAGTAAGAGCGGAATTACCACTCTTACAACATAGAAAAATAAATTTATACAGCTGATTCAGCTGTTATATTTTTTTGAGGAGATCTTTAATAGAGCCATTAACCTCCCAAGCACCTTCACTTGTGTTGGATAAGACGTTGATTGTTAGTTTTTCTTTAATCTTATGAGTAGAGATAAAAGAAACTCCAGCATCGGCACCAACAATTGAAGGATTATATATACCGTTCTTATGATCTAACCAGATGCCCAAACCATAATGACCTTCCTCATTGGTTTCTGTATGAGGTGTTAAGAGAATCTCAGTTAAATCTTGTGATAAAATTTTATAATCGAGTAATTGCTTCCATAATGTAATGAGATCTTCAGAATTAGTAAAGATGCCGCCATCTCCACCTGCTATAATTGGTAAATTATAAATATTGGTGCACCATGAATCATTCATGTCAACATAGCCGTGAGCTGTGTTTTCTGGCAGTTGATTCAATTTATAAAAACCAGTTTTATTTAACCCATTGGGTTTGATAATTTTGTCTTCAATCCATTGATGATAATCGCCTGATAAGGTTTCAATAACCATAGCCAAAAAAACAAATGCGCCATTGTTATAATGAAATTTTTTCCCTGGTGAAAACTTCATTGGTCTATCAGGCATAACAGCCATATAGTCAGATGGTTTTAAAAGCTCATGCCATGGCACTGATACTTTGAAATTATCAAAGTCTTCAATTAAATCCTCATCATAATAATCAGGTAAGCCTGACGTGTGTGATAAGAGTTGAGTAATGGTCACATTAGGATCATAACCATTATAAGGCTTTTCAATAATATCAAATAATTTGGTATCTAAACTGAGCTGTTTTGCTTCGACAAGTTTTAAAATACCTAATGCAGTAAATAATTTGGTTCCTGATGCAATGCCAAAAGATGTATTGATATCGTTTCTGATTTTATTTGCACGATCTAAGTAACCAAAAGCTTGATTGTAAATAATTTTATTTTGCTTCTGAATGGTAATAACACCAGAGAAATTTTTCTCTTCTATAATTGATTCTAATGTTTTAAACATAACTCACCTCCAAGATTATCATATCGTATAATTTAGTTCTTTTGTATTACAATATTATTTCACTAAAGAT
>JABXKX010000516.1 GCA_013619035.1 Peptostreptococcaceae bacterium | reverse complement strand
GAATATGACAATCTATTAGCAAACTATGTTGGTCGATCAACGCCACTGTATTATGCTAAGAATCTAACAGAAAAATTAAATGGTGCGAAAATCTATTTGAAAAGAGAGGATTTAAACCATACCGGCGCTCATAAAATCAATAATGCTATTGGACAAGGATTATTGGCTAAACGTATTGGGAAAAAACATATCATTGCTGAGACAGGTGCAGGACAGCATGGTGTTGCAACAGCTACAGCATGTGCCTTATTAGGATTAAAATGTACTGTTTTTATGGGAGAAGAAGATATCAAGAGACAAAGTATCAACGTTGAACGTATGAAGATATTAGGCGCATCAATCATGTCAGTTTCAAGTGGTAGTAAAGTCCTAAAAGATGCAACTAACGAAGCCCTAAGATACTGGATTGAACATATAGATACTGCTCATTATATTATTGGTTCTGCTATTGGTCCTCACCCTTATCCAACCATGGTTAAGTATTTTCAAAGTATTATTGGAAGAGAAACAAAACAGCAATATAAACTGTATTCATCTGAACCACCTACTAAAATAATTGCATGTGTTGGTGGTGGTAGTAATGCCATTGGTATGTTTGCACCATTTATTAATGGGAAGAGTGAGCTAATTGGTGTAGAGGCTGCTGGAAAAGGTATTGATACTCCCTTTCATGCTGCTACACTCACAAAAGGGAAACTCGGTGTATTACACGGTTCTATGATGTATCTTTTACAAGAAAATGGAGGTAATATTACTGAAGTGTATTCCATCTCTGCTGGTTTAGATTATCCTGGAATTGGTCCTGAACATTGTTATTTAAAGGACAACAGCTTAGTAAGGTACGAATCTATCACCGACATGGAAGCTGTTAACGCATATAAAGATTTATGTTTATTAGAAGGCATTATTCCTGCTCTAGAGAGTTCACACGCACTGGCACAGTGTATAAAAGAAGCTCCTGACATGAACAAAGATGAAGCTATTATCGTTTGTCTTTCAGGAAGAGGTGATAAAGATCTAAATACTATTATAAATATGGAGGAAAGTCATGATAAATATTAGTCAACAATTTAAAGAATCAAAACTAATTATACCTTACATCATGGTAGGCGATGGCGGACTTGAACAGTCATCTACTTTGCTAGAACTTTACGTTCGATTGGGTTGTAAAGTCATTGAAATCGGGGTGCCATTTTCTGATCCTGCTGCTGATGGAGAAACGATTCAACTCGCGTCTATTCGCGCATTAAAGAAAAATATAACTTTGACTGATTGCTTAACATTTATACAATCCGGTAAAGAGAAATACCCTGATATTTCATTCATATTAATGACTTATTTAAATCCAATAATACATTACGGTATTGACGATTTCTTTAAGGAGTCTTTTGCAGATGGTATTATTGTACCTGATATGCCTCTAGAAGAATATGATACACTTTATCAACAAGCCAAGAATAGTAATACGGCAATTGTGCCTCTTATTACGATTGATACAGACTTAAGTCGTATGAAGAACATTTTAGAAAAATCAGATGGCTTTGTCTATGTCATTACACTTAAAGGTATTACCGGTACACAAGATGCTGGCGTCACTCAATCTGAGGATACCGTTAAAAAACTTAGAGACCTTACCAATTTGCCATTAGTCGCAGGATTCGGTATTAAAACCTCTCAACAAATCAATTCATTTCATAATACATTTGATGGTGTCGTTATTGCAAGTCAACTGATAAATCACATACAAAATGAAGAGTATGATGAACTCAAAAGACTCTTAAATACTAAAAAAACTGTTATCTAAGATAACAGTTTCGTTTGGTGCCCAAGGGCGGAATCGAACCACCGACACAGGGATTTTCAGTCCCTTGCTCTACCGACTGAGCTACTTGGGCGAAATGGCGGAGAAGGAGGGATTCGAACCCTCGTGGGCTTGCACCCTAACGGTTTTCAAGACCGCCCCGTTATGACCACTTCGGTACCTCTCCTAAATTGGAGCAGAAGACGAGATTTGAACTCGCGACCCTCGCCTTGGCAAGGCGATGCTCTACCACTGAGCCACTTCTGCAAAATTGGTGCGGATGAAAGGACTTGAACCTTCACGTCGTAAGACACTAGATCCTAAGTCTAGCGCGTCTGCCAATTCCGCCACATCCGCATGTAGCATTAATAAAATAAATGGCGATCCAGAAGGGATTCGAACCCTCGACCTCCAGCGTGACAGGCTGGCGTTCTAACCAGCTGAACTACTGGACCGCGTTTATTGGTGGGAGTAACAGGACTTGAACCTGTGACCCTCTGCTTGTAAGGCAGATGCTCTCCCAACTGAGCTATACTCCCATATGGTGACCCCTAGGGGAATCGAACCCCTGTTACCGCCGTGAAAGGGCGGTGTCTTAACCGCTTGACCAAGGGGCCATACAAACTAGCAACGTCTTACTTTCCCAGGGGGTTGCCCCCCAAGTATCATCAGCGCTAAGAAACTTAACTTCTGTGTTCGGGATGGGAACAGGTGTAGCCTTCTCGCTATAGTCACTAGATGTGCCTTGATAATTATCAACAGACACTCAGTTATTATACTAAGATTATCCATTGATGTCAAGTCTTTTTTAGAGATATTCCCTAAAAATTGCACATATGAGTTGACGTTTAATGTAACGACTTGAGTAGTAATTGCTTACTACATATACATAATGTATATTG
>JABXKX010000501.1 GCA_013619035.1 Peptostreptococcaceae bacterium | reverse complement strand
AATTCTCAACTGTAAATAAATGGTAAAGGATATCAAAAATGAAACTAAAAAAATTATATAATTTTATTTTATTTTTTACTGATATAATGGTATATACAGGGGAATCTGTAAGGTATTTTTTTAATGGCATAACTATTATGCGATACATAAGACTAAATAGAAGTTGAAAAAACAATTAGAATAGAAGAAGCTGAGGTGGCTATGATTGTATTTAAGAATTGTAATGTATTTGTTGGTAAGAACAAGAATATATTTGAAGAGAAACATATATATATAGAAAAGAGTAAATTTGTAAAAATCGAAGATGATTTCAAGTCAAATGATCAAGACGAAGTGATCGATCTTAAAGGACTCTATGTAACACCTGGCATAGTTGAACCGCATTGTCAGATCGGTTTATTAGAACATGGCGTGGGTTGGGCTGGTTCTGATGAAAATGAAGATCAAGAACCCATCCAGGATCAGTGTCATGCTATCGATGGTATCAATATGCATGATCGAAGTTTTGATGACTTTAGAAAAAGCGGCATCACAACAGTTGGTATATTTCCTGGCAACAATAGTGTTGTTGGTGGTTATGGTACTGCCATTAAATGCAAAGGAAATATCGTTGATGAAGCTATTATTAAGTCAGATGTTGGTTTAAAAGTTGCATTAGGTGGTACTGTAAAAGTTCATTTCGGAACAAAGAATAAAGCACCATTAACACGTATGGGAATCATGTCTATCTTAAATCAATTTATATTAGATTCAAAATTGAACGCTAAAAATGAAAAAGTGATCAGTGGAGAATTACCACTAATCATCAATTGTGAACGATTAGATGATATTCATTCAGCCATTAGATTTGGTGAAAAATTCAATTTGAAAATTAGATTGGTTGGATTGGCTGATTATGAAGATGCAAAAGAGATATTACTTGAGAAAAATATCCGATATGCGCTAGGTCCTATTATGCAATATGCAACACAAAAAGAAACACGTAATAGAGATAGGTATAGACGTATTGAAACGTTTTCAATGATGCATGGTTCTTTAACAACTTCTCATCCATCTATCAATGGTCGTTACGCAATCCTACAGGGCAGTATTATGAATCAAAATGGTCTAGAAATTCCATCTGTTCTAAAGGCACTTTCTATTAATGCAGCAGAATTTTTAGGTATTGAAGATCGAGTAGGTTCTATCGAAGTCGGTAAAGACGCTGATTTAGTTATTTGGGATGGACATCCTTTAGAATTAACAACTAAAGTACTCGCAACTATGATTGATGGTGAGTTTGTTTATAAAGGCGGTGATTTATAATGTTAGCTTATAAAGCCAAAAGAATATACACCATTGGTGGTGAGCACGTTGAAAATGGCTATCTGAGAGTAAAAGACGGCAAAATAGTTGATGTGTGTACAGAAATTGAAGCAGAAGATACTGTAATAGAATTTAAAAACAAAGTGATTATGCCAGGCTTAATCGATGCTCATACTCATTTAGGTGTTTGGGGAGATGGAGAAGGTGCCAGTGGATATGATGGTAATGAATGGAGTACTGTAACTTCTGGACAAGTGCATATTATGGACTCGATAAATCCTGCACAAATGAGTTTTAATACTGCCATTGAAGGAGGCGTTACAACAGCGCAAATCTTACCTGGTTCATCTAATGCTATCGGTGGTTTATGTTGTGTTTGCAAAACTTCGGGCAATTCATTAGAAGATATGTTGATTAATCCTTGTTCCGGACTAAAAGGTGCTACAGGAGAAAATGTAAAAAGAACACATGGACAAAGACAAGAACATGGTACACTCACAAGAATGGGTGTAGCATCTAAAATAAAGGGTTATTTCAATGATGTTCTGAACTATAAGAAAGACAAGGAAAATGCATCTGAGACTCAAGAAAATTTTAAAATAGATCTAAAGTATGAATCGGGTTTAAAGGTTTTAAATAAAGAGATTCCATTTAGAATTCATGCACATAGACATGATGATATTACAACTACAATTAGAATATGTGAGCAGTTTGATATAGATTATTCAATCGAACATTGTACTGATGGACATTTAATCCCAGAGTACTTAGGTAAAAGAAACGTTGTATGTATGATTGGTCCTGGTTTATCTTCAAGTAGCAAAGTAGAAGCTGAAAACTATTCTGATGAAAATGCAGCAATCTTACATAACGCTGGTGCTAAAGTATCACTTATGTCAGATCATCCATTTCTAAATATAAGATATTTTCTTCATTATGCAGCAGTTGTACATAAACATGGATTGGATTTTGATGCAACATTAAGAGCTATAACAATTAATCCGGCAGTTGCTTTAAATGTAGATCATTTAGTGGGTTCTTTAGAACCTGGAAAAGATTGCGATTTTATTGTACTAGGCGGTTTGCCACTAACATTAGAAGGTCGCATTGAAAAAACGTATATCAATGGTGAATTAAAATGGGAAAGAGAGATCATTTAAAACAATTTTACATTAAAAGAACAAGATTTAGTAAATACATAAAAAAACAATTGTAAACACAATTGTATTTTTTGATTGATAGTGCTTCATAATGATGCGAATATGTCCACAGATGTAGAGTGTTACTCGCTGCTCATCAGAAAATAAAAAGAATCATGTTTATGGCACTTCTTTTGAAGTGCTTTCTTATATTTTAGAAAAAAGTGTGTAATTACTTTTGTATAATGGGATGTTTAGACGATAGGAATAATCC
>JABXKX010000453.1 GCA_013619035.1 Peptostreptococcaceae bacterium | reverse complement strand
GTAAATGTCAGAATACAAATCTTTTTCACTAACACTTTTTATTTGATTTAGAAATGCTACTTTTGCACATATGGTCGCTGCTTTCCCACTACCCGCTCCTCTAAGAAATCTTAGATGATCTTCCATATTGTCTCTGATTGCCTTAACTTGTTCTGAATTAAATGGGTTGCCATTTTTCTTATTTATTCTATTGAAAAAACAGCATCAATATCGTCTATCCGGAGTCAATCTCAATAGTACATGTTCCAGAACAATCTCAGGCATATCAACTCCGTATTAGGGGCAGGAGGGAAAACTCGTTTTCATAGTTGTATATTAAAACATCTTTCAAATTAAAACTTAGGGATACTCTCTGCATACTCTGGAGTTAATTCATTAATTAAATCTACGACCATTTGGCTGTACGATTGATAAGCGTATTCGTGTTGGTTTATAGCTATAGCATCAACGCATTTTGTAACTATTGAATAAATACCTTCTAAATATTCTGTTCTTTTTTTATGGGCCATTATTCGATCTACAATTTTTGGAGAATATTCGTAATAGTGAGCAATTAACTCTTTCCCATTTTTTTTGTTACGGAGGTAGGTGTCTCTGAACTTTCTTAAAACCATAAGTTCATCACAATCGTCGGGTAGCCCTTTGTAATTAACACAAGCGGTGGTTAAGTAACATTTACAACTTGCTTTCGTTTTGGGTTTGGATATTGGTGGAATCTCTTTCTCATAAATATATTTCGGCTTTTGGATATTAGATAGTTCAGTTTGTAGATTAGCTCTCTCTTTTTTGTCGTCTGTTGTTGCTAATTCAGTAAATCGATTATCGCCATAACGTGTTTCTGCGATTACAAATTTAGCACTGCTCTGACCATCTTCTGTTTGGTGTTCAATTATTGGAAAGTCTTTGCCTGTAACCACTCCAGCCAGATCATGGCTACGTGGTTGGCTACCTGTTAATGCTATTGGGGCCACGCTGGTTCCGTATACATCTGTTTCATCGCCATATCTATTTTGCTGTTTTTCTTTTATTTCAGAGCTGTTAGCTTCAAAACCACTAATGTCCTTTCTGATAAATGATTTTTGTACCTGTTCCTTTATGTTGGTTTTTAATTCAGTTTGTTTGCTTTTAAGACTCGATTTACTTGCTATTAAATATATGTCAACTGCATCGGCTTGCAGTTGTTCTATGTTAATTGCTATATCATTACTATGAAAGTATTGCCACAATATCTTTTTACCAGTTTCGTCCAAAGCAGTTCGTACCAAGTCTCCCGGGCCTGTTTTAAAAAGAACACCCTGTGGGTCTTTGCCAGCACCTAAGATTTTAGCTACCTGTGTGTGATAGAAAATAGTAAGTATGGAGATGATTCCTGCAACGTCTTTTTTAGCGACTTTTTCAGTTGCATTCTTGTTATAATTTTCCAGTATTTTATTTCCTAAAATATTGGCCTTTTCACGAGAATTTACAAATGAAACTTTCGCTTTTTTTGCACCAGGCTTTGAACTATTAAACAATTTAGAGACATCAAGATTATCGTCACCTTCAATTCCAATATTTTCAAAAGGAATGTCAGTATTTACTTGTATCTGATCATGTCCATCTGTATGCTCAAACTCATAATTATCATATCCTGTCTGGATTTTACCAACGTCAATAATATCATTTATTTTATCAACAAACTGGGGAAGCAGCATTTTTTTACCTTTTTCGACTTGTTCTATGGCATTCCTCTTAGCGTGTATGCTTTGGGAATCTTGCGTCGATATAGCAGACGTAGCCCATTCTATTATTGCTTCTGGTTTGGTCCTTTTTTCGTAAGGGCTATCTATATCAATAGGACGTATTTGATCTAGTGAAAAAAAGCCATCTGTTCCTCCCTGTGTTATTTTATAGGCTAGATTAGGATTTAAATCTTTGGTTGAAATACCGATTACTTTAAATCCTCTTAATTCTATTTCATAGCCGGTTTTTGCTTTTACTCCCAAATCTGAAGAGACTTCTTCACTAGCTTCCTTGTTTTTTGAAAATTGCTTTGTATCTGCTATTGGAGCAGTTATTAATGCAGGAGTTAAATCAAGAGATTTTTCAAGCAATGTTGAAGACGACAGTTGTACTAAAGCTTTGATTCCCATCACATCCGCCTCTTTCTCCAACTCAGCATCATCATTAACATTCACCTTGCCTTTCATCTGCATGGTTGGCTTCACTCTTCCCTGTTTTTGCTGTACAACATGCCACGCTTCATGTGGTAAGTGCTTCTCCTGGCCTGATCCTAAATGAATATCTGTTCCTTGTGCATAAGCATGGGCATTTAATTGAGCCGGTTTATTAGAATTCCGATGTACCTTTACATCATCCATAGAATAGCCCGAAAGGTTTTCAATACCCGTTTTTAGATTATCAGGCAATCCTATTCTGTTTTCTTTGTTTTGAATAGGCAACTGTTGTGCAGATGAATTCTTAGTCATCACCTGAAACGGAGTAACTTGTTGAGCCTGTAGACTTTTATTGATCATTCTAGGTAGTTTTCTCTGAGCAATAGTTTCAGGTCGATTATCAACAAATTGAAAAGTAGACTCACCTCCACTCTGATATTTTGGAGTGATATTGTTAACCTTTTCAGTTGTATTTTCTTTAGACTTCTCTACCTTCTTATACATATCTAGAACCTTTCTTAGATTTTCATTTATAGATGTTAAGACTCTTCCAATCGTCAACGACTCTAC
>JABXKX010000643.1 GCA_013619035.1 Peptostreptococcaceae bacterium | reverse complement strand
AATAAAACCTATAGAATTTGCAAAAATTCCAGATTTAAAATTACTCTATGAAGGTAAACTTCAAGATTATCCGCAATTTTTAAAATCACTTAAAGAATAAAAACAAAATTTCAATCTCTGATTGGGATTTTTTTTACATAAAAAAAAGCACAACAAATGTGCTTCTAACATTATCATCTCAACCAAATTTAACACGACTAAATCACTGACATTATCATCTCATCTAATAATGCATTTAAACCACTTACATAATCATCTCACCCAATTTTAATATTTGAAAACCACTCATAATAACTACCCTGCCAAACTGAGAGTTCAACATTAAAAACAAGACACCAATTATGGCAATCACCAATATCATTTTCATCATTATTTTTGTCTCTTTGCTCATTCTTTTCCTCCGGCAGCCTGGCAGTCATAGTCCGCCTTAGACCCATGACTTTGCGCCCTTTCGTTTCCAAAAGTTTGCTCTTTTCATCAATAAATATAACATAATACAATGATTTTTTTATAGATTCTGCCTATTTAGCCATATACGGTGCTAAATCGCCAAAAAAAACCTACTCTTTTCGAGTAGGCTTTTATATTTCTTAGAAATCTGCTTGATTTGTTGTTCTTGGGAAAGGTATAACGTCACGAATATTCTTCATACCTGTTAAGTACATGATTGCTCTTTCAAATCCTAATCCAAAACCAGCATGTTTAGTACCACCGTATCTTCTCATATCAAGATACCACCAGTAATCCTCTTCGTTTAATCCCATTTCTTTAATTCTTGCAATTAAAACATCATATCTTTCTTCTCTTTGAGAACCACCAATCAATTCACCAACTCCTGGTACCAATAAATCTGTTGCAGCAACAGTTTTACCGTCATCATTCATTCTCATATAGAAAGCTTTAATGTCTTTTGGATAATCTGTAACAAATACAGGTTTTTTGTAAACCTCTTCTGTTAAATATCTTTCATGTTCTGTTTGAAGATCAATACCCCATGATACAGGATATTCGAATTCTTTATCTGCTTTTTCTAATATTTCAACAGCTTCAGTATAAGTTACTCTAGCAAAATCAGATGTTGCAACATGACGAAGTCTCTCTAATAATCCTTTATCCACTCTTTGATCAAAGAATTCTAACTCAGCAGGACATTCTTCCATCACATAGTTGATTAGATACTTAAGCATTTCTTCTGCTAAGTTCATATCATCATTTAAATCAGCAAAAGCGATCTCTGGCTCAATCATCCAAAACTCTGCAGCATGTCTTGGTGTATTTGAATTTTCAGCTCTAAAAGTAGGACCAAATGTATAAACATTTCTAAATGCCATACAGTGTGTCTCTACCGCTAATTGACCAGATACAGTTAAGTTCGTTTCTTTACCAAAGAAATCTCTCTTATAATCAATTTCGCCTTCTTTTGTTTTAGGAATACTTGCTAAGTCCATAGTAGTTACTTTGAACATTTCACCAGCACCCTCACAGTCAGCTCCTGTAATGATTGGTGTATGTGTGTATACAAATCCTTTTTCATTAAAGAATTTATGTAGTGCAAAGGCAGCAACTGATCTTACTCTAAATACAGCATTAAAAGTATTTGCTCGTGGTCTAAGGTGAGCAATTGTTCTCATATACTCAAATGTATGTCGCTTTTTTTGTAATGGGTAGTCTTTATCAGAACCACCTTCTAATTCAATTGACTTTGCTTTAAACTCAAATGGTTGTTTTGCATCTGGTGTTAAAACAAATTCTGCTTCAACTAATATTGAAGAAGCTATTGTAAACTTTGCAATTTCATCAAAGTTCTTAAGATCTTGCTCGAATACAACTTGGATATTTTTGTAATGCGTACCATCGTTTAATTCAATGAAACCAAATGCTTTAGAAGCTCTAATTGTTCTAACCCATCCTGCTACTTTAATTGTTTGACCTGCATACTTTTCTGGAGATTTAAATATATCTCTAAATAATACGTAACTCATTTTTCCTCCTTCAAAAAATAAAAAAATCTTCGATATAGGGACGAACTACCGCGGTACCACCCTACTTATCAAAAGATTGATCTCTCAGCTTGAGCTAATGCTCAAATTAATATAACGGTTAATACCCGTCTAAGCCTACTCTTTACATTTCGGTTAGAAGCTCTGAGATGTTATTCATCGAAGTTATCTTATTGAGCTCACACCATCCTCAACTCGCTTAAAGCTTACCTTCAATGACATGTTCTCGTCATCGCCTTTACTATTTAACTAGTTGTATTATAATATAAGAAAATTCTTATGTCAAAACTTTTATTACGAAGTATTTCACTGTAATAAGAGCATTAGACAAGTATATCATCAAAGAACATAAACTTAACTTTTAATTTTCACTATTATTGGGTAAAATGGTAGTAGGACTTTAAAGGAGACTCAATATGCTAGAACAAATTATTCATTTTCAATTATTTCTTATTGTTGCATTAACATCAATATTTGTATTTGTTGGTGTCTATGTAAAAAAGGAAAGAGATTTTTTGCAAAAGATTCTTGTTACAGTGTCTGTTTTTGCTATAGCAACAGTCATTGGAAGCAGTATAAAAGTTATCGAATTCTCAACCTTATGGTTAGTCAGTTATCTAATTTTCGGTTTGTTGTTATTGATAGTTAAATCTAATTCAGTAACGCCTCTTGGAATGTTAACAGCAAGTATTCTTATAACAACAATAACTCTATTAATTCCATTTGAT
>JABXKX010000544.1 GCA_013619035.1 Peptostreptococcaceae bacterium | reverse complement strand
TATATAATATGTCACGAGAGGGACTGACATGAAAACTAAAATAAAAACAATAAAGGCGCATCTTTTACTTGCTTCTGAAGTTGATAAAACCGTATTATACAATGATTTATCACGCGCTTATATGTATAGAGATTTAGAAGCTGTTATTTTTAATGCCAATAAAGCGTTAACTCTTGCTAACCAATACGATCAAAAAAATGAACAGGCTAAGGCCTACTTCAATATTGGTGCAGCTAAATTCCTATGTCAGGATATGAAGGCAGGCGTTGATGCCTATCATAAAGCCATGCTTTTATGCGATCCAACTGATTATATATTAATATCAAGAATCTATATGGGCATTTCTTTAACTTATACACAACTCCATTGTTTTGAAAAAGCATTATTTTATGGTGAAAAAGCATTAAACATTGCACTTCAAGAAGATTTATACGAAGTCCAATGTTCTATATATAACAATCATGGTCATATTTACAACTATTTAGAAGATTACGAACTCTCAAACAGCTTTTTTATTCAAGGTTTAAAAATCGCAATACATCATCAATACACTTGGAAAGAAACCTTCTTAACTTATAATCTGGCAAGAAACAAACTACTTTCTGGTAATACAGATGTTGAAAAATATATTTTGAACATAGAATCACTTATCGAAAAGCAGGATGAGATGTGGTATTTAGGACCTGTACAGATTTTATGGGCATTGTATTATATAATGACAGATTCTTATGAGAATGCGATTCCAAAGATTGATTTAGGATTACAAATTTTAGAAGAAGAAAAACAAGATTTCTATCATCTATTAGCTCATACGGATCTGACACATGTTTTAACGTATAAAAATTACGCAACAGAAGCAGAAGCATTGTATCAGAAGTTTCTCCTATACTTAGAAGATGAAAATCTTGTTATCAGTTTACCAAAAGTTTACTTGAAGATGTCTATATTCTACAGTAAAAAAGGACAGGTTTCATTGTATCAAAAATATTTGCGAAAATACGTTGATCTTAAAACCGATTTAGAACAATATATCAATAAATTCTTTTAGTCGTTTTGATGCACTTCATCTAGCATCGAAGCGACTAAAATTTTTGCATAATCAGATTTAGGGGCATTTAATATCTCGTGAGTCTGACCAATTTCTACCATTAGACCATCTTTAATAACACCAATTCTTGAACAGATATGTTTAATGACTTTTAAATTATGAGTTATAAAAATATATGTAAAGTCATACTTTTCTTTTAAATCCATCAATAAATTGATGATCAATCCTTGAATAGAAACATCTAAAGCAGATACTGGCTCATCACAAATAATCAACTTGGGCTCAATTGCAAGCACTCTAGCGATTGTCACACGTTGCAACATACCACCACTTAAGGCAGATGGAAACTTTTCGAGCACGTCATCTGTAAGACCTACATCATGTAAAAGTGTGGTAATACGGTCATTATACTCATTTTGTTGACAAATATTATGAACTCTTAAAGGCGCTTCTAAGTGTTCTCTAATCGTCATTTTAGGATCTAAAATCTCTTTACCTGATTGTACGATAACCTGAATATCTTTTCTAAGAAGTTGTAACGATTTACCTTTTATTTTAGAGATATCTTGATCATTATAGATAATATTACCTTCCGTTAAGGGAATCAATTTGCAAATCAAATGACCTAATGTTGATTTACCACTACCGGATTCTCCAATTAATCCAAAAGACTCACCTTTTTTTACATTAAAACTAATCCCATCAACTGCTTTTATCACGCTGCTTTTAGATAAAGGAGAGGCTTTTACCATATAATGTTTTTTTACATTTTTTAATTCTAACATAATCCCTCCTATATCTTTTTACATCGATAACTTCTACCATTTAAGGTGATCAGCTGAGGCATGTTATCAATGCATTCCTCACTTCTTAAATTGCAACGCTCGTAAAAAGGACATCTATCTTTGTAGTAATCAGGAGACATCGGTAAACCTTCTAAAGTATAAAGTCGTTTATTCTCTTGATTTAATGATGTCGTACAATTTATAAGGGCTTGAGTATATGGATGTATCGGATCTTCCATCACTTTATCCACAGCCCCCTGTTCAAGTACTAATCCACCATACATAACAGACATACTATCACAGATATTCTGAACCAAATCCATATCATGACTGATTAGGATAATGGTAGTGCCATAAGTCTTATTGATGGATTTCAGTAAGTCTATGATTTGTCTTTTGATGGATGCATCAATTGCACTTGTCGGCTCATCTGCAATAATTATTTGTGGCTCACATAATAAACTCATGCCAATCATAACACGTTGACACTCTCCTCCACTCAGTTGGTCAGGATACTTTTTTAAAATAATATCTGGAGATTTCAATCCTACTGAAGTAAGCACCTGAGTAATTTCTTCATGAGTTGGCTGTAAGCCATGTATAGACATGGCTTCTTTTAATTGTTTGTCCATTCTTATATTTGGATTAAACGATTCGTGTGGATTCTGAAATATATACGCAATTTCATATCCCCTGATAGTTGATAATTTGGATTCATTCATCGCTAATATGGGTTCTTTGTTGTATATGATCTCCCCTTCATAACTACAGTTCTCATGAAGTTTTGCGATGGAAAATGCAGTTACGGTTTTACCACTGCCAGATTCACCTAAAATACCATGAATTTCTCCCTTTTTAATATGAAAATCGACACCTCTAATCACCTCTACTTGATCAAAGGATACTTTTAGATTTTGAATATCAAGTATTGTTTGCATCAATTATTCTCCTTTAAAGCTTTATAGAAAGACTCATAAAATATATCTGCATCAGAATATACATCAAAAATGATGGTATCTATACCTTTTTTATGACGCATGACAAAGTCAGGGTGTTTTAATAAATCCAACACATTTCCCGGTACTGGTTCTTTAACGAATTCATACTGGAGTGCTGAACGTTCAAGTGATTGGAAAAAACTTACCCCAAAGTACTTGCCTTCTGCTGAGTTGTCTTTATTGATTATGACTGAGTCTGATCCGTATTCTAATGTTCTTAAACTAAAATATTCAATATGCATATATGGATCAAATTTCATGCCTGTACTGTATTGTAATATGCCATGGTTATCATTTTTATATGTGCCATCAAAAAAGGCCAACACAACGGTTCTATTAGAAATGGGTTGCATCTTTTTCATCATTTCAAAAACATAATTATATGTTAAAACAGCATCTTCTTTGGAACGGTAATTTAGCGGTACACCTAGTACTATAACTTCTTGAGATATGTTCTGATCTTTTCCAGCTATCATACCAATAACATTTATACCTTTATCCGATAACATAGATACGTGGCTATTAATGGTTATTTTATCACCATCTTTCAACTCAATATCATCTGCTAATCCAATAAAAGGCACGTCACTTACAAAAGAACCAATACTCACTTTTTTATCGTGTCCAGTGACTAACACTGCTTTACATCCAGCTAATCCTAATTGAGATGAAAACGCTTCTATTGCTTCATTGTTGTAATAATTGCAATCAATCCAAACTGCTTTGTCTTTAAACTCTGAATAATGATCTGCATTGTATAAACTGATATCTCTAGCATCAATTACGGTTAATGACGTTTCCTCAACATCATTAAAACTCATCATCACATAGTCTATATCTTGTTTGTAGTCTACATCATTTATTTTGAACAGACTCTCTTTGACATAATAATTAGGTTCTACCTCATAACTCTGTTTAAATTCGTCATAAACGGGTTCAAAACCACTTTTTCTCATTTCTTGAGCTAATAGGTCTGTCACGTCATTCACTTCATCCATACCAACGTATAAACGTTCTGGCAGCATCTCTTTGGTGAAATAAATCTCATCACCTAACTCTGAATCACCAAAATCAATAACATTAAAAGCGACTACAAAGACTAATGCAATTCCAAATATCATCCACTTTTTAGAATGAATTGGAGTTTGTCTATGTTTCTTCAAAAATAGAAATGATACAACTTTTCTAACCTTTGGTACAAACTGCGTTTGGTCATCTTGGAGTTTAATCCTTAAACCTTCACCAAACATATTGAAGCCTAATACAGAAACAAAGAATGCACCTGCTGGATACAATGCCATCCAAGGTGATGATCTTAGTCTAATCGTTGCATAACCAAGCAAACTAGCCCATTCAGGTTCGAAGCTAACATTCCAATAAGCAGCCCCCCCTTGAGTACTTGCTAATAAAATCTTTAAGTTTCCAATAAAAATTGAGAAGAGTCCCAGTTGTATTTGTAGTGATAAAACTCTTGCTATTTCCATGAAAAAGAGCACCACTATTTCAGGCATAATATGAGGTACAACATTTTCAATAGCAACTTCAAATTTGCTTTTACCAAGTAAATACTCACTTGTAATAAAAGGCTTACCCAAAACGGTTTTTGTGGTTTCCTCAAGTGCTTGTGCAAGTTTACCAAATCCAACCAAAGTTAAAACTGTAATAAAGGCAATGGTAGAAAATCTTTTATCCAGTCTTGTAAAGACGTTTAGATACAGTACAAATACGGCAAATAAAAGTGGTGGTAATCCACTAAACAGAATATTGACCTGTCTGATTATATTTTTGGGAACACTGTAATTAAATCCTGAAAATAATCCTAGAGGTATCGCCAGTATAAATCTAAATAAGGTCACCCACAGTGCTATTTTCAATGTAAGTCTCGTTCCATAAATAATAAAACTAAATATATCACGTCCTAATTCATCTGTACCCCACTTATTTCTCTCAGAGGGTGCAAATGGTGCTGATAAAAATACATTTTCACCATCGATATTTTCTACGGTGTACTTCAAGATTTGTACACTATAAGGATCTTTATCCGTTAGAATCCCAGGTATCAAAATGACAATCAACAAAAGAGCCAGAATAAGACTACCTAATATGAGTGGTTTATTCAATTTCATATGCACCTCCCGATCTAGGCATCAAGATTCTTGACAATAAACGACTGGTTAATATGACTATGTAATAATATATCATGATGCTTAGAACCAATCCCAAGTAATACAAATACGATTGATCGTTTAATGCCCGTAGGATATTAAGAACAACACCTGGGATAGAGAATTGCGTTTCACTGATAATCATCGTTGAGATGCTTATAGCCAAAATAATCGTCATATTATTCATGACCTTTGAAAAGGCAACTTTTAATAAGTGGTGAGTATAAATTCTATTTTTCTTAACACCTTTGGCTTTCAAGCTTCGTATATACTTCTTTTTAGTTTCTTCGACCATGGTCATATAAACCATTCTTGAAATATAAATTGTTGGTATCAATGCCATTGTAAAGATTGGCATATAAATCGTTCTTAAATCAGAAACTTCAACCAATGAAGCAACCAATGGTATTTTCATTAACGGTTCGAGTGAGAACAATAATACAATAACCAAAACCGTTTCTGGTATGGATAGACCAAATATGACCAATATGGATTGCTGTTGATCATGACTCTTTTTTAAATAACTGCCAAACAGCCCTATAAATAAACCCAAGGCAATTGCAATCACTAAAGAAATCGATAATAATTTAAAACTGTTAATACTATTTTGAATGATGATCTCACTATAAGGAATGCCCGTAGAAGACATACCCAATCCATTGTGATAGAATTCTCTTAATATCTGAGTCATTTGATGCCACAGAGTATAAAATCTAAGATTACTCCCTTGTACCCCATTGATATTATACGTTTCTGGCATGATGGAAATGAATAATATAATCATCAGAGTAAATGTTACAATAAATATAATATTACAAAGCGCTTTAAATATAGAATAAGGCATTGAATAATAAATTGCTCTTATCCCTTTTAGTTTTCTTAATTGATGAACCGAGACCAATATCATCGCCATTAACATAAATACAATAATTAAGAGCCATTCTGTCTTATTCATGTAATCCGGAAAATGGTCCTCAAAGACTTCAACTTCCAAGTAGCGATCTAAAATATTGATAACAGGTTGTAGATTTATTGCTTCTAATGATTTTTCACCGAAATAAAACTTATAGGCGTTAACAGAAGGATCTGATGAAATCAAGATACCTTCACCTTTGTTTAAAATTGTTTTACCGCCGGGGCTATCGATTTTAAAGCGAACTATTAAACCTCCAGAGCCGCGAGTTAACTCACTATCTAGATTGTACTGATATACTTTTTCAGCAAGAAAATTACTTTTATCATCACCGGAAAATATTGTATACTCACCAATACCAAGTCGATCTAAATAGATAGCATCATAATCTGTTTCTTTATGGTCATTATAGTATTTGACACCCGATTGATCTAATAACCCGCCGTCAAAAAGGACAAACTCTATATTTTGTTTCAGATGTTCTTCATCTGTTTTCAAACGTTCTGCAATGGACAATATGGTTGCAACACTGGTTGTATTATAATAGCTCATATAAATATCTTCACTGCTATCACCATCATAATGGGTGCCAATCATCAAAGTATTCTTATGAGATGCCTCTAGAGTTGCGATGATGTTTTGACATTCAATGATTTCAATATCTTTATCAAATTTTACTTCTATTGATTCAATAACACCTGCATTAAAGTAATCAACAGTTGTATAAGAAGTTCCAAATGAAGTTTTCCTTCTTTCTATAGGACTCTTTTTTGCCAATTCTAATAACTCTTGACTCACTTCATTAGTCACAAAAAAGATTGGCATCGTTTTGCCATCTAAATTAGCATAATTAAGCTGTGAGCCACCATCTGAATAATTACCATTTGCAAGTATAATGCCTTTACAGCCATCAGCGTATAATTTTTCAATAGTTATATCACTTAAATCAGCAAATCCAGTGGATAATACAAATCTGCCTTCAACCAATTCAGGTTCATAACTGTCCACTAAATTAAGTGTAACCATATCTCCTGTAAAATCAGTTCCAATACTCCTACCACCTTTTGGAGCATATAATGTAACCTCTCCTAAATCTTCAACATATAATTCATGATGTTCACCTAAAACAGGTCCAAGTTGTTTGAATTTCTGTACTTCAACCGTATAACCTAAATCAGTAAATCTTTTAATCAACTCATCTCGATACACATCATGTTCTTCAGTGCCAACTAAAGGACTGCCATAGGCTATTAGTTCCATGGTATCCTCAACTACGTTTTCAGCACTGATTATCCCTGGTTCATAATGAAATCCTAAGACATGAAACAATTGTAATGGTATTAAAACAATGATCATCAAGCTTACTAAAAGTAAAATAAATTTCTTCATACCCCACCCCTTATCATTAATTTAACTATACAATAAAATAATTTTATCGTCGACCATTTTATGTAAATATGAATAAATTTTAAGAATATTCTAAAAATTAAAAAAAAGACTCCAAGGAGTCTATAAGATTACTTATGATTTAAGTTGTAATTTTTGCGCATATCTCATTAGAATAACCAATCCTATAAGAATAATAATCCCAATAAAAAATGCAATAGGCGAATTGAATAACGGTAGTTCAAAATCAAGTATGCTTCTTAAACGATCATTTTCGACTCCTATTAGTATAGACATCAACCCAAATGGAATGATAAAAGGCAATAAGATTAAACTTCTTTTTATACCTGCCCATTGTTCACTAGATGCTTTTTTCATGATAATCATCAACCAAGGGAAAAAGACAAATGCAATTAATGCATAGGTAAAAACAATGCCAAAATCTAAATTCTCAGTTTCAAAATTACTGATTTCAAAACCATCTCTAATCAATTTATATACTTTCATCAACAGTAAATATCCGATAAATAACACACTGCTATAAGAGAATAGATAAAGAAATGAATACTGTCCCCCAGCCGCTTCAATGAATCCATTCATGAAACTCTTTAAGTTACCACCAATGACTTCATCAACATCTCTATTATCAAGAACAGCATGTTCAAAAATTTCTAATACAGCTTGTTTGGTTTCAAATTTCATCGTTTTTGACATGGCACTCAGCCCAATCATTTCTTGGGCATCAATGTACACAACTTGGTACGTTTCAGGTAATGTTTCGGTTCTATCTTTAAGATCATTCAACTTGCTATAATTTATAACAACTGCAATCATTGATAGCAGTATTATTAAGCCAAACATTGACCACAACACAACACCTGAATCAGGTTTAGCGATCACAAAAATTGCCATTAACACAATTAATAGGACACTCAAACCTAATGACATAAATAATTTATTTCGTCCCATAAGTTTCTCCTTTCATAATTGTTGTTACAACACCTGATAAGTCTTCCCATACTGCTTTAAAAGCCTCTAAATAGATTTGACCCTCATCTGTTAAGTAGAAATACTTTCTTTTAGGTCCTAACGGCGATGCTTTTGACTTACTACTAAGTAGCCCTTTTTTTTGTAAACGTATTAAAACAGGATAAACACTGCCTTCATTCAAACTCTTCAAACCAAATTGATTTAAATCCTCAGTTATTTGATAACCATAGGTTTCCCCTCTGCTGATAATTTCCAGGATACAACCTTCTAGAAGACCTTTTAATAACTGGGCTTGATCAATCATAAACTCACCTCCGCTACTCTATATAGTCAAGTAGTATAGTTTTATTATACACCCACTACTCTATATTATCAAGTAGTGCTACTCTAATTTGCACCTCAAGAAATAATATCAGATTAAGGATCTCATCTCACACTCCAAACTTAAGTTTAATCAACTAAAAAATACTCACTATTAAAGTGAGTATCTTATATGGTAAATTTATTTGAATATAGGGTGTTCAAAATCTTCTATAACATTAAAGTGCATACTCGGTTTCTGATCAACAACTCCTATTATAATAGGATCTTCAAAGCTTGATTTCATTAGAAAATGTTTTAGAATTTCATGTGTCGTGAAAGTTGTTTGAAGATCAAGGAGTTCATCCGTTTTGATCCATTCTAAATCGCCTTCATGATTAGATGCAACCGATGTCTGATCCGTTTTTAAGAAATATACATATTGGATACGAATTTCTTGATCTTTTTTTCTCATCACAATATATTTTAGTTTGATGTCTTTCATTTCTTTTGGTAATAATCCAGTTTCTTCAGTAATCTCTCTTATACATGCATCTACAGGATCCTGATATTCGCCAGTTTCTAAATGTCCGCCAACCGGTGCCCATAGACCACAGGCTAATTCTCTTTCAGAATCTCTTTTCATCATCAACCATCGTTGATTGTTTTCAATAAATGCGACTGCCATATGTCTCATACTAATCATCTTTATCACCTCTTCTTAAGTGTACTGATAACCAAAAAAAAGTTCAAGCCCTTTCGGGCTTAAACATGTTTATTACGATACTCTTTCTTTTGTTTCTTCAAATGTTTCAGTTTTTAAAGCTTTAATAATTGAAACCATTGCAAAGATCATAACAAAAGCAAATGGGAACGCGGCAACAATTGAAGCCGTTTGTAACATTTTTAATCCACCTGATAACATTAGGGCTAATGCTAATGCAGATTGGATAACGCCCCAAGTTACTTTTCTACCAATTGTTGGATTTAAATCTCCATCAGATGACATCATACCTAAAACAAATGTGGCTGAATCTGCTGATGTAATAAAAAATGTACACAATAACAAGACTGCAACCAATGAGATGACATTCCCCAGTGGGTAATGTTGCATCACAACAAATAATGCTGTTTCAGTTTTTGCGATTGCTTGAGTAGCTACTTCAGCTCCGGTCTCAATACCCATGGTTCCAAATGTTGCAAACCATAAGAATGATGCTAGTGTTGGAGCAGCTAGAACACCAACAATAAATTGTCTGATTGTTCTACCTCTAGAAATTCTTGCAATGAACGTACCTACAAATGGAGCCCATGCAATCCACCATGCCCAGTAAAAGATAGTCCACCAACCGTACCATTCACTTTTACCAAATGGATTTACATCCATAAATAGATCTTTAGCATATAACATCATACCTTGACCTAAATTTGTGAAAATTAGAAGCGTTGGTCCAATAATAATTGATAATATAACCAATACTGCTGCAATACTAACATTCAGATTTGAAAGGAACTTGATTCCCTTATCTAAACCAGATACAGCAGAAATCATAAATAATACCGTTACAACTACTACAATGAGTATTTGTACTAATGACGTCTCAGGAACGCCGAATAAGAAGTTCAAACCACTGTTGATTTGTAATGTTCCTAAACCAAGTGATGTAGCAACTCCTGCTACTGTAGCGAAGATAGCTAGAATATCGATTGTTTTACCCATCCAACCTTTAACTCTTTCTTCACCAATAAGTGGAATAAATATACTACTGATTAAACCAGGTTTTCCTTTTCTAAACTGCATGTAAGCAAGAGCTAATGCCAATACAGAATAATTTGCCCAAGGATGTAATCCCCAGTGCATGAATGACTTCATCATCGCAAACTGTCCGGCTGCTTCAGTTCCGCCATCCATACCCATCGGATTAATAAAGTGATTTAGAGGTTCCGCCACGCCCCAGAACACGAGACCAATGCCCATGCCTGCTGAGAAGAGCATAGCAAACCAGGATATAAAGCTATAATCTGGTTTGCTATCATCTGGACCAAGTTTTATTTTGCCATATTTACTAAGTGCAATCCAGACAGCAAATACAACGAATAAAGTCATTGATACAAGATAAAACCAACCAAACTTACTCACTAAGAAATTAAATGCGGTATTTGCTGATGCTTCGAAACTTTTCGCACCAATAATACCCCATAGTACAATACCAAATACAATTACAAGTGATATCGAAAATACTTTATTTATTTTAGATTTATTCATGAGTCCCCCCTTTTTAATGGATTAGTACTTACAAAATTCTTTTCTAATTTCTGTCATTTCAGATGCAATTTCTTCTACATCAAGTACCATTTCCATCATGCCAATTTGCTCATCATAAATCTCAAATTCTATTTCATTTTTGAACGCTTCTTCTACCACATGATACACTCGAAGTCCTAACTGAACTCCTGCTAACGGACCTGCAAATGTTGGGTCGCCACCAGTAACAGTTTCTGCTGCTAATCCAGCTGCTTCTGCCTCTGCTGCGCCTAAAAGAACAACAAGGTTTTCTCCACCGTGTTCTTCATAATACGCTTTAACCCTTTTTTGATTTTCAAGATCCATTGCCCCAGCCGCGGTTCAGACGAAACATTCTGTTGAAGCATATAATACTTCTGTGTTTAGATTAACCAAACATGCTTCGACAGCTTGTGCTGGAATACCATCACGGTCACCAATAATGATAACCTTTTTGCCATCAAGTAAAGACATTTTTCCTCCTTCAATTCTATCGTAAGTTACAACTTATTTATAACACCTAAGCACCGGGGTGAATGTAGGGTGCTTAGGTTTAAAACTAAACTTTAAAAACGGTTTGTTCAGATACCTCTTCAGTAAGCGCATTCAGTGCTATACCGACTCTATGGTATCTTAACTTCCATTGTTCTTCTTTTGTTGTTGAAGGATCCCCTAACGGGTAAGGAATAGATATAGTTGGTACAATCTTATTTGCACCTGCTGTTTTGGCAACGGGTACCAAGTTAGCCATTTGTACAACTGGTAATCCAGCACGTTCTACTTCTTTTACAATCGTTGCACCGCAACGTGTACAAGTGCCTCACGTTGAAGTCATGATAACGCCATCAACACCAGCTGCTAACAGTTCAGCAACAATTTCTTTACCCATTCTGGCTGCTTCAGCTTGAGTTGTACCTGTTCCTACCGTGGAATAGAAGTATGAGTACAATTCTTTAATTTTTCCTTCTGATTCAAATGTTCTTAATGCATCAATTGGAACACATACATTCGGATCTGCATCTGCTGCAGCAGGATCATATCCTGCATGTATTGTTTTGAAGACGCCACTTTCTAGTCTTTTCATACCAGTTACATCATACTTGCCCCATCTTGTTGCAGATGCAGACTGAATTCTGTCAGGATTTTCAATTGGAACAATACCACCCGAAGTTAAGACCGCAATTTTTGCTTGACTCAAATCTTTAATTGGTGTCGCAATATCCACTAAATCCATTTTGGGAATAGGAAGTTCAGTGACATAATCTTCCCCTGATATTTTCTTCAGAAGCATATCTATGACACGATCGGCTGCATTAACTTTATCTTCTCGCCATACTTGATGACGGATACCTCTTGTGTAATAACCTTCTTCTTCAGCGGTACCAAGTGTGTCTCCACAAAGTACTTTATCTGCATAAAGAGATATTTTCTTTATATCTTTTCTCATTGCCGCAGCACTTTTACCACCGGGGAAAATAATCATCTCTTTTTTAAACATCTCTACACCAGGATTTTCAATATGCATTGATGAGATAACTGGTACACCAAATTTTTCTTTAACAGCTAAACTGATAACACCACAAGCATTTCCATAACGGCCTGCTTGGAAAGCTGGTCCAGCTAAGAATATATCAAACTCTTTATCTTCTAAGAAACTCAATAATTTTTCAACAGCTTCTTCTTCATTTGATCCCATAAAGTTATCGCCACAGATTAAAGTATGTGTAACTTCTGCATGTTGTAAGGCTGCATCAAAAGCCATTGATGCGCCTACAAGGCCTTCTCTGATTTCAGGTGCAAAATCAGCTTTGTCTTCTCCGCCAATTTGTCCGAAGAATTGATTTAAATATACAATCGCTTTTTTCATGACACACTCCTAAAATTCTTTCATTGTTTTTGTAGACCACCCTACAACCTGATCACCACAGAACATTGCATTGTTTTCCATAATAATTGATCCATCTTCTTTAACAGAAGAGCCTAGTAATTCATCATTGGCCCAACCGCCTGATAAACCATCTCTAGCTAAGGCTTCTAATTCACCTAAAACAAGTCCAGCTGCAGGTAATTTAATTAATTCTGATACATTACCACATGATACGATTGCTGTAGATTTTTCATTTAAAGAGACCAATGACTGTGATCCACCATCACGACCTGTACATTCATTTGTAAGACCAACGGTTTTAATACCAGCATCTTCAAGTGCTACTAAACATGCTGTAAAGTCTGTATCAGGGTTACCATACCCTTCTTCTGCAACAACTGCAGCGTCAGCTCCTAATGATTTCGCCATTTGAGCCACAAACAATGCTGAACGTTCTTTTTGATCCAAAGCGACATTTAAATTAGACATAATAACACCTAAGAAATTAATACTTTCTCCATGTTCTTTATAAAGTCTTTTGATCATCGGGAAGTTTTGGAAATCATAGGTAGACCATTTTGAAGAACATGGCATGAAACTACCTGAAATCATAGCACCATCTAATATTTCATTTGGATTCATGAACGTAGGTACCATTCTATTACAATCCCATCCATAACACAAGTCATTATATCCCGCTTCTTCCATCTGCGATTGTGGTTGTAATACAATCACTACCGACGGGAGAACGTTTTCCTTTTCAGTTCTTTTAGAGACAGGTTTTAACTCGAATACTTCTTTCTCCTCTGGTTCTAATGTTTTCACACATTCACCGATGTATTCTGCGAGTCTCATGCCTGCCCATCTTAATGCTTTATTCTTTTTTTGTTGCTCACGGTGTTCAAATGTTTCATCTGTATGTGCAACCAAAACGATATTTTTTAATTGTGAGTAGTAAGTGTACTTTGCACCTTCACCACCCATGTCTATTAAACCATCTTGGAATCCGCCGTAGTGTTGTCCAACGACCAAAACGCTACACCCTTTTAAAGCATGTGTTGTGCCATTGCCCGCTTGTGACAAGTCACCAATAACGCCTGGGAATATTGAGTCACCATTTAACTTAACTCTTGGTTCTATGGCTTCTTTTACTGGAACCAATCTTACATCATCCCCTGGACGGACTATGTGAAGCTCAGCCTCTACTATATGTTCATCCTCAAATACTACCTTTAAAGCTTCATCTTTGTTAATCGTTAATAGACCATTACTAAATGCTGTATCTGATCCAAATTGAATCTCTTCGACAAAAAAATTACCCATTTCTAGTCTCAAAACTAAACCCTCCTTATAAGATTGCGAATTGTTTGACAATTCTAATCATGATTATATCATAGCCTTGATTATTTGAGAAGTATTTTTCTCAAAATTCAGAATTTGCTTATGAAATAGGCACTTTTCAAAGGTTTCATGCAAAAAATATTTATGATATAATACGATTTAAGGGGAGATATTATGAAGAAAAAAAGACAAAGAGAACGTACAACAAGGATATTTATAGAATCTGCTGCTGAAATCATAAGAACTGAAGGGATTGAAGCTTTAACCATTCGAAAAGTTGCAGATATTGCTGCATATAACAGCGCTACTTTATATAACTATTTTGATAACTTAGAACACTTAAAATCACTGACTTCTCTCACATTTATTGCGGATTATACAAATTCATTAGATGACTGTATAAAAGACTGCAAAAATGCTTTTGAAATCAATGAAGCTGTTTGGCTAAATTTTTATAG
>JABXKX010000015.1 GCA_013619035.1 Peptostreptococcaceae bacterium | reverse complement strand
CAATAAAGGTGATATTACATTATTTACTAACGGAAGGAGTATTATGAAATCAACTGGAATTGTGAGAAAAGTAGATGAATTAGGTCGTGTTGTTATTCCTATCGAGTTAAGAAGAACTCTGAACATTGATGTTAAAGATGCTTTAGAAATATTTACGAGTGAAGACACTATTATTTTAAGACGTTACAACCCACTATGTTATATTTGTGGTGATTCAGAAGGCTTAATTACTTTTAAAAACAAAAGAGTATGTAGTCATTGTATAAAAGAATTAAAAGAAATGAAGTAATTTAAAAGTGCCCTTGGGCACTTTTATTTTTTTACCTATAACGTTACTCTTTAATTCTGAAAAATACAAACGATACCAGTAATAAGATCCCAATACTTAACATCACATAACTGACTCCAAATTGATCCGCAACAAATCCAATAACCGGTGCCAAAATTACTGTAAATAATGCACGCAATTGTGACTCAACACTCAAAACTGTTGCTCTTTGATGTTTTTCCATATAATCATCACACACATCCACAAAGATTGGTTTTCTCATATCCCTAAGAAGATACAATACCAAATATAAAATAATAATCAGAAGATAGAATTTTAATCTTATAATAAAGAATAAACTAATCATACAAAGTGCTAAAAGTACATAAAATACATTCAGCAGTTCTATTGAGCTCATTAGTTTTTTTAAACGATAAGCTCTTCTTGCTGCTGTGGCACTGAGAATATAGATAATACCATAACTCATACCCAATATAACTTTTAGATTCTCATCTGGAGTCATAGTTGAAATCAATACCAATCCAGATGATACAATCATCATTTCAAGTATCGGCTGGATATAATCTTTGATACTCTTAAACACCGATTCGAATGAAGCTGAGCTTAACAGTATTTTTCTAAGCATTGGTTGTTTTAAAATACCTGCCAAATGATCCTTCATCACCTTCAACACGGGACCTTCCACATGAATACGTTCACCATTTAGACTTTCTGGATAAGACATTATCAAAAACAGGTCCAAAATATAGGGCAAAATTGATGCTAAAAATATATATCTTGAACTGGGAACATTTAAGATAAGAAAAATTGCTAATATAGAACTAATAGCTGATCCAATTAAAGAGAATGATCTAGTTCTGCCATAGACGAACGCCTTATGTCCTTGCCAACCTTTTTCCTCTAAATAAGTATAAATCATAGCTTTATGTGTACCTGATCTAAAAGCTTCTCCTAAGCCAAAGAAACTCATCCCAATCACTGCTATCCAAAAGGGTCCAATCATAAAGAAGAATATAAAACTGATGATATAAAAACTAAAACATAAGTACAGTTCTTTTTTTCTACCAAAATAATCAGCGATAAATCCTGATGGCACTTCAAAAATATAGGTGATACCTTCTCTTATAGCATATAAAATACCTATTTGAAAAAAACTTAAACCGTTCCCTAATAAAAAAAGTACAAGATAAGGTTCAAAGAATTTTAAATTTTTAAGAAAACCATATGCGGAGAATTTTTTTATTTGTGTATCTTTCTTAATTGCGTTCATAACTTCGATTGACATTTATTATTTCCTTTATCTACATCTAAACCTACTCATATAGTATACCTTACTTTTATGTGTTTTTCTAAAAAAAACATCCTAAGATGTTTAATTTTTACTAAATCATTATTTCGTATTCTATAAATACTACTTTACTTTTCTTCTAAACTTTTTATAACTTTCTGCAACCTCTTTTGAGCAGCATTTGATAGTTCAGATTTCCGATTTTCTAGTAAGGAAGCATAAGCCTCTCTATCTTCTACTCGAATTACGGCCATCATAGATTCAGCACGTTTAGCAAAATCAACAGGTCGACATTTTTTTTGAAGTTCAAACAATACTTCCTTTAGTTCTGAATAATAAACATCAAAAGAAGCCATATGAATAACGGCATAAACACCATGAACATTTGTTATAACTGATCCTGTTTCAATTTTACTTAAAATAAGATCTTTTATCTCATATACTTTTTCTGGTGCAACCGTTGCTATACTAGAAATGGCAATCATCGATCCCCACACCATACGGTTGTTTTTGCTGTTCAATAAGGTTCTAAACATATCAAAATAATCCACTATCAAAGTTGGTTTGATATAACTTGCTTCATAAAGCACTTTAAGACAATCACTAGCAATAGACTTATTTTTATCCATTAAGTAACTAGCCATTTCATCTAGTCCTTCTTTATTATTGTTGTTCGCTAATTTTTTTGCCAATGTCTGATTGGGTACTTCACTTCTATCTTCTTGATAATATGCTATTTCTTTTATATATGACATATAACACCTCCTCTAGTTATCATCTCATAAACACAAAAATAAAAAAAGCTATCAAATAGCTTTTTCTAGTGATTGTGTGATAATTAATAATTATAATAAGTGCCTGTGTATCTTACCTCTGAACTGAAACCCATATAAAGCATCATGATTGGTGCAAATAAAAAATAAAGTAAAAACCCACCAAATCCAAATCCAAAGCTCTCTACAAACTTATAAGCTAAGAATATACCAAATAAAGCATTAATACCTGGAATAAGACATAATAAAATCATAATTGGATTTAATCCTGCAATTTTTATCATTTCCCAAAAGTTTAAAATGGGAACAATGGCTTTCCAACCCTCTACATCGGCTTTTTCAAACAACTTCCAGTGTGCAATAATACCAATAACTGCTAATCCAATAAT
>JABXKX010000280.1 GCA_013619035.1 Peptostreptococcaceae bacterium | reverse complement strand
TTATCAGTTTTGTGTCTACTATATAACTATTCATGGTCGATTCTACTTTTGTAAGTTTTTCAATTAATAACCTTGCTGCATAATGACCTAATTGTACTGCGTTGATTTCAACCGTTGGTATAGGTGGATTCTGATAGCTGCCGATTGGCGTATTATTAAATCCAGTAACAATAATGTCTTTATTGGCTTCTTTTACCGCTTTTAGAGCACCTACAGCAATCAAATCATCGGTCGTTGCAATGGCATCTATATCATTATCTTTTAACAATGTTTTTGCGGCTTCATATCCTCCTGCTTCAGAGAATTTAACACTCTTAACCAAAGAATCATCATAATGAATACCACGATTGGTAAGAGCCATTTCATAACCTGATCGTCTATTCTTGGTAACAGTTAAAGCACTACTACCTCCAATAAAAGCAATTTTTTGATTGCCCAATCTAATTATGTAATTTACCATTTCATACATGGCTTGAAAGTTATCATTATCAACCCATAAAGTATTATCTGTATCGTTTGGTTTACCAATCACAACATATGGGTGATTGTTTTCATTTAAGAACTTAGCGCACTGATCATTTTCTCTTACAACAGTCATGATAACACCATCGATTAAGTTTGATCTGAATAGGTGGTTAAGTGCTTCTATTTCACCTTCTTCAGCTGCTGCATTGGTCAACATGATATAATACCCTTTAGCCTGAGCATAAGAAGTAATACCTGTTAAAACCTGTATAAAAAATGGGTTTTCTGCTAATAATTTTATATCATTAGGTAAAACCAATCCAATTGTTTTGGTAGCATTTGTTGCTAATTTTCTAGCGGTTACATTCGGATGATAGTCTAACTCTTTCATCGCTTTCCATACACGTTCTTTTGTTGCTTGACTGATCTTTGGATGCTCTGTCAAAACTCTAGATACCGTTGATGGAGATACATTGGCTAGTTTTGCAACTTCTTTTATAGTAACTCTCATTTTCCCACCCTATCATTTATAATTGATGCATTGCATTAACAGATTGCACATTCTGCAACCGTTTGCATAATAAAATTATAGAACGAAATCACCTAAGTGTCAAGGCATCCATACAATTTCACTATTATACGCCCTACAAGAATACCATAAATTTGTTGGATATTACAAGAAATGTATTTTCGCCACTTTCTAAGTGTGTAATTCATGTAATAAAGTTATATCAACAGTTTCATCACCTACACTAAATATAAATGCTTACACAAAAATAAAAAAATGTTAGCCAAGGCTAACATTTTTTGGTTATTTAGTTCTTTTTTTAATAATTATTACGCCACCAGCTGCAACTAATAGTATCACGCCTATATACACATAAATCATATTTGAAGCATCTTTAGTCGTATTTCCAGTATCTATATCAGATGATTTATACATGACGACTGTATCGATTCCAGATACCATCACGTCATCTCCTGAAACCGATTCTATAGATTCAATCCCAGCTTGACCTTCTTTTACAACCACTTCCCAAACAGCATTTTCAGGAAGCGATACTGATACAGCCTCTGTATTTGCATTATGAATGACGACAATTGATTCCCAAACATCATCACTCGTTATATGATAAGCAATCACATTATTTTCTAAACTCAGAGGTGTGATACTGTTTTGAATCTCCTCTTTAGTAGAAAATCTAAATGCTTTATGTTCCTTTTTTAACTTTATAAGACCCTTGAAGTATTCAACCGTATCATTGTTTTTTTCACGTCTTAGCCAATCCAGTCTGTTAACAATATCACTAGATTTATAACTGTTTTCATCTCCTAATTTTGTTCTCAGGAACTCTTGACCCGCATGGATAAATGTTACCCCTTGTGATGTCAGAACAATTGAATCCGCTAGCAGATGCATTTTTTTTATTTCAGCTGGTTTAGATTCAGGATTGGATAATTTAAGTTTATCATAAAGTGTATTGTTATCATGAGCTTCTACATACGTCACACTTTGAGTTGGTTCAATATCACCCCAAGTACTGATATCATCAAGAACAATACCACCTACAATGCCTGAAAAGACAACAGATTCCATACCTGGTTTTCCATTAACAAACCCTTGATCCAAACTATCAAATACCGATCCTTTTAATCCATCTCGAATGGTATCATTAAAATGAGCAATGCCAGACATCAAATGAGCTTGATTTTGATTGGCTTTTGAGTCTTCATTTAACACATTACCCATATTCCAACCTTCACCTATAATAGTGATTGATGGATCGATTTCATTTAAAGAAGCTCTGACTTGATTCATCGTATCAACATCATGTAAACCCATTAAGTCAAATCTAAATCCATCCAAGTTGTATTCATTTGCTAGATAAGTGACAGAATCAACAATGAACTTTCTTACCATTGGTCTTTCTGATGCTGTTTCATTGCCACAGCCTGATCCATTGGCATAGTTTCCTGTTTCTTCTTTTCTAAAATAATAACCCGGTACAAGTTTTTCAAATGCCATGGCGTTTAAGCTAAACACATGATTGTAAACTACATCCATTGTCACTTTCATACCTTCATCATGAATGGCTTGTACGGCTTGTTTAAATTCATTAATTCTCACATCTGGTGCAAAGGGATCCGAGGCATAACTACCCTCTAAAGCATTGTAATTCACCGGATCATAACCCCAGTTATATTGATAATCATCTTTTGATTCATCAACTGAACCATAATCATAAATCGGCATGAACTGAATATGTGTTACACCAAGTTCTTTGATATAATCCAATCCCGTTGAATACCCATCGTTGGTTGTTGTACCCGTTTCAGCAAATCCTAAAAACAACCCTTTATTTTTTATACCTGACTGTGAATGCATTGATAAGTCACGCACATGTACTTCATACATAATAGCATCTGTAATACTTGTGAAATTTGTTTTATAATCTACGTCCCACAACTTAGGGTTGGTTCTTTCTAAATCAATCACAGCACTTCTTACACCATTTACCGATACACCTTTGGCATAAGGATCCACAACAAATTCATAATCACTTTGATGTTTCACTTCATAAGCATACAACTGGTTATGTAAATCACCACTTACCGTGGCAGTCCATACACCGGTTTGATCAAAAATCATATCATATCTTTCAGATACTTCTGAGCTATAATCATCAAATAGAACCAGATTGATATCCTGTGCTGTTGGTGCCCACACCTTAAAAGTAGTTGAGTTACTTAAATAAGTTGGTCCTAAATCGGAGCCATTGTATGTATAGTGTGTTCTAAATTCCTCTGTATCATACACATCACCCAATTGAACATTGATCTCATCAAATTTTGGTATAATAATGACAATATCATCTGTATAACTGACTTTGTCAGAAAGTTTTACGATACCACTTTGTCCATTAAAGTCATTGTTAACCATCTCAAAGTTCAAACTATCAATTGGGGCACTTTTACCATTTACCATAACTGACATAGTTTCTTCTGTTGCTTTAAATGGCATATTGGTTTCCAGTAAAATAGTTTGTGTATCACTTAGTTTAGCCGTAACCGCTTTAGGTTTATAAACGGCATCTGAAGGTGTATAAAATACTCTTTCATTGTTCTCAACAAGGTAAATATCAGCCTTGCCATCCTTTATCTTTTTGACATCAAAACTACCGATCAAATGATCATCGGTTAATATCTCAACAACTATTTTTTCTTGATTTAAAGTATCTGTTAATAATATTTCAGCCGACACACCAAAATCAGTTATTTTTTCTAATGAAATCGTTTGTTTATTAGAGTCATCTGCATAAACAATTGCTGAAATATTCGCATAATTCTCATCATAATTGTGATAATTAATATCAAGTGTTACCTGTTCATCAAGTATAACATCTGGACCTTCTGGATTCTCATAGTAGACCGCTTCTTGTCCACCTATAAGCCATATTTCTCCAACACCATTGTTAAACTGTTCTATAAACCTATCATTTGAAGTATCTTTTTCCCATGATTCTGTTCTAACTATAAATCCTACATTGTCATGATTACCCGGTAACGTAATAGTGGCGATTTTACCGAAGTTATCTTCTCCGGTAAAATCATAAACACTACCCTCGCCACCTGCAGGCCAAATCCATAAGTTCCAATCTTTCTCATTTCCTTCTGCTTCTTGATAATGTACGATCACTGTTGTTTGTTCATCAAACGCAAGCGATTGCATTGGGAATATAAAAATAAGTTGCAACAGGATTAGTAGACTTGCAAGTACTTTTTTCATATGGCCTCCTAAATTCTGTTTTTCTCGATTGACCAAATGTCTTTTGCGTATTCTAGGATTGTTCTATCACTACTGAACTTTGAAGCATTGCACATATTCATCCAACACATTCTAGCCCACTCTTTTTTGTTTCTAAATGCTGCGTCTACATCCATTTGCTTCTTTCTATATGCATCAAAATCTTTAAAGATGAAGTAGTTATCCGCTTTATGCCAATGTGTACCTCTTAATAATGCAGAATACAATTCTTGCATATCTTCATCACCTGTATAATCAAATGAGACATCAATTAGTGCATCAACAACTTCTTTAAGACCTTCTACTGACATATATGATTCTTTAGGATCATAAGAATCTTTAATTTTTTCAATATCATCAACAGTTAAACCAAAGATAAAGTTATTCTCTTCTCCAGCTTCTTCAACAATCTCAACGTTTGCACCATCAAGTGTTCCAATTGTTGGCGTTCCATTTAACATGAATTTCATGTTTCCAGTACCAGAAGCCTCTTTACCTGCTGTAGAAATTTGTTCTGATAAATCAGCAGCTGGGAAAATTCTATGACCATAAGATACTCTATAGTTTTGTACAAATACAACTTTGATTCTACCTGCTACATCTTCATCATTGTTTACAAGTTCTGCAATATCGTTGATGAATTTAATGATTGACTTAGCACGTTTGTAACCGGGAGCTGATTTCGCACCGAAAATAAATGTACGTTTAACAATATCCATTGAAGGATTCGCTTTGATTCTATGGTAAAGATCTAATATATGGAATGCATTTAATAATTGACGTTTGTATTCATGAAGTCTTTTAACTTGAATATCAAATAATGAATCCGGATCAATTTCAATACCCTCATGTTCTAAGATATACTCTGCAAGTTGAACTTTCTTTTCACGCTTGATTGCCATGAATTTTTCTAAAACAGCTTCATCATCCGCATGTTTTTCTAATCCTTTAATCAACTCTAAATTACTGATCCATTCATTGCTACCCAGTAACTCAGTAACGTATGATGATAATTCTTTGTTTGCAAGAGCCATCCATCTTCTTTGAGTAATACCGTTTGTTTTATTTTGGAACTTGTTTGGATATAATACATACCAATCATTTAATTCTTGATGCTTTAATAATTCTGTATGAAGATAAGCAACACCATTAACGGTATGACAACCATAGATTGATAACCAAGCCATTTTGATCATATTATCTGAAATAATTCTCATTGACTCAATTTTTTCTTCAGAATAGTTAAGTGCAGTTAAATCTACCACAAATTGTTCATCAATTTGAACTAAGATTTCATAAATTCTTGGTAAAATTTCTTGATAGAAACCATTCCACCATTGCTCTAATGCTTCTGATAAAATTGTATGGTTTGTATAAGCAAATGTCTTTGTTACAATTGCCCATGCAGCTTCCCATGAAAGACCCTCTTGATCCATTAACAGACGCATCATCTCAGGAATAGCAACTGCTGGATGTGTATCATTCAATTGGATTGCATAGTGCTCAGGGAATGCATTGTAATCTACTGTACCATCAAATTTAGCTTTAAATTTCTTTAACATATCTTGTAATGATGCAGATACAAAGAAATATTGTTGTTTTAATCTTAAAATTTTACCTGCTTGTTCTGAATCATTTGGATACAGTACTCTTGAAATATCTTCTGCTGAATTCTTAAGTGCCACTGATTCATCATAAGCTTGATCATTGAATAATTTGAAATCAAATGCATCAACTGATTCAGCCTTCCAAAGTCTTAACGTGTTGATGTTATCTGTACCATAACCTACGATTGGTGTATCGTATGGAATCGCTTGGATTGTTTCATCAGCAAATTCAATCAAAACTTTGTCTTCAATTCTTCTTACTGACCATGGATCACCATACTTTAACCAGTTATCTACCATCTCTACTTGACGACCCTCTTCAAACTTTTGTTTAAAGATACCAAAGTCGTATCGGATACCATAACCTGTTAATGGAATATCTTCAGATGCTGCTGAGTCTAAGAAACATGCTGCTAAACGACCTAGTCCACCATTACCTAAACCGGCATCTTCTTCTGCTTCTTCAACAGTATTCAGATCAATACCCAGTTCATCAAGAGCTTCTTTTACTTCATCATAAAGACCTAAACTCAATAAGTTATTACCTAAAGCTCTACCCATTAAGAATTCTGCTGATAAGTAACTCGCTTGTTTTTTAGTTGCGTACTTTTCAGTTGTTTTCTCCCAATCTTCAGATAGCATTTGCATTAATGTCATTGACACAGCATTGAATTTTTCATACTCAAATGCAGTATCAAAAGATTTAGCATACTTCATTCTTGTTGCATCTTTAACCGTTTTGATAAAGTTTTCCTTGTTAAATGAATTCATTTTAGCACAACCTTCCATATAATTTTGTCATATTCATAATTTTCTTCGCCAATTCGTCCGTTAACTGTCCCGGCTTCATACGCCATTCCCAGTTACCGCCAATAGTTGATGGGATGTTCATTCTACTCTTTTCATCAAGACCTAAAAAATCTTGCATTTGAGCGACAGCTACAACACCAACAGACGACCAAGCACCTCTAATGAAACCCCAATGATACCCTTCTTCTTTAGTCAGTTTAAGGTAATCAATGGCTTTATCAATATCGTCTTGATCCGTATTATTAAACCACCCTAGTACCGTATCATTGTCGTGTGTACCTGTGTAAACAAAACAATTGGTATCATAGTTATGTGGTAGATAATCACTTTCTTCTTTTGTATCAAATGCAAATTCCAGTACTTTCATACCGGGATAACCCGATGCATCTTTAAAGTTTGCAACTTCTTTAGTTAAGAAACCTAAATCTTCAGCAATAACTTTTAGTTCACCTAATTCTTCTTTAATCGCATCAAATAGTTTCATTTCAGGACCTTTGATCCACTCACCTTTTTCTGCAGTTTTAGCACCACCCGGTATAGACCAATACGATTCAAATCCTCTGAAATGATCTATTCTCACCACATCAAAGAGTTCATAACTTGCTCTAATTCTCTCAATCCACCAAGCATAATTATTTTCTTCCATCAGATCCCAGTTGTATATAGGATTGCCCCATAACTGACCTGTTGCAGAAAATGCATCTGGTGGACACCCTGATACGCAAACGGGTCTATTGTCTTTATCAAGTAAAAACAACTCCGGATTTGCCCATACATCTGAACTGTCTTCAGCTACATAAATTGGAATATCACCAATCATTTCAACACCATTTTTATTGGCATATACTTTTAGTTCATGCCATTGTTTAAAGAAGAGATATTGAACAAAAGTCCAAAATCTCATTTCATCTTTATGAATTTCTCTAGCAAGTTCCAAAGCTTTCTTATCTCTTGTTCTAAGTGCCTTTGGCCATTCTTGCCAAGATTTTAATCCATGATGATATTTTAAAGCCATAAACAATGTATAATCACTTAACCAAGTATGTTCCTCAGTAAATGTATCCATTTCTCTTTTATAAGCTATTTTTCCTCTTTCAAATGCTAATCTCAGCAATTCGATTTTTTCTTTATTAACATTTGTAAAATCTATCACTTCATCGTTTCGGCCAAATTTTCTGCCTTTAAAGTCAGCATCTGTTAAAAGTTTTTTATTCTTTAATACTTCTAAATCGATTAATAGAATATTGCCTGCAAATGTTGATAAAGATTGATAAGGCGAATCACCATATCCAGTTGGACCTATAGGCAACAGTTGCCAATAGCTTTGTCCTGATTTCTTAAGAAAATCTATGAAATCATATGACTCTTTACCAAAAGTACCAATGCCTTGTTTATTTGGTAAAGAAGTAATATGCATTAAGATACCACTACTTCTGTTAAACATGATATACTCCTTTATGTCTTTTCTGATCCATGGTCATAATATCGAAGTGAATGTTCTTGCATCCAACCTCACCGCTATGCGACAGTTTTAAAATACCATTTTCATATGTTGCTTCAATAGTTAAATACACCTGTGATGGTGCTCTTGAAATACCATCATCTGTATATAATGTGTATGATCCTTTATCATCAATAAAGCCAATCACATGGAGATCTTCTAATGTGATCTCTTCTACATTATTCTTAACATCATTGAGTAAAACCAAATGATTTTTCTTAATAAATGTTAACCATTCATGAGTCTCAGCATTAATATAGTGATGTCCTGTAGAATAGTTTTCTAAGTCATATGACTCATTTGAGCGTATACGCCATAACATCATATCTTCTGGTAAGTAAACATAACGCCCTTTTGCATTTGGCGTATAAATCGGAGCCAGCATCATATGTGATCCATACATCAACTGATCTTCTATTTGAGAGACATGTGCATCTTCATAATCAAAACTAAGCGGTCTGAATAACATGGTATTGTTTTCTCTAGCCATCATAAATTCAGAATACACATGATTCATCATGGCATATCTGTATCTAACCGTATCTCTTAAAACACCTGTTGTTTCAGGTTCAAAACTAAATGGCTCTTGATGTCTTGTTCCCATACAGGCATGATTTCTAAAAAGTGGTGTATAAACTGCGAATTGAGACCATCTTGTTAACAGTTCTCCACTGGCATGACCACCAAAACCACCAATATCTGCACCTGAGTATAAGAAGCCACACATATTAAGCGATGGCATCATCTTAATATTTAATATTAGATGTTCCCACCATGCATGATTATCTCCAGTCCATATGCCACCATAACGGTGCATACCAATATAAGACGCTCTTGAGAACAATAACATACGTTTTTCTGGATAGTTTCTTTCAAACGCTTCTCCAGCTGCACGCGTCATGTTGTACCCATATAAATTGTGTAAATCATAGTGATTGTATGTTTTACCATCTAACTGATGATTAAATGCTTTATAGTCCTCATCACTATTTGAAAGACCCATAAAATGATCTTTTAAATCAAAGAAATCATAAATACCTAAGTTTTTATCTTTTTTGTCACCAGCAAATTCAATCGCTTCTTTTAAACGTTTTTCAGAATAGAATATCGCAGGTTCGTTCATATCATTCCAAAAACCTTCGATACCTTGATCCACTAAAACACTGTAATGATCCCCAAACCATTTTCTTGTTTCTGGATTTAAAAAATCAGGAAAATGAACTTTTCCTGGCCATACAGCACCAACAAATGGTTTGTTGTTTACATCTTCACAGTAATATCTATTTTGAACGCCTTCTTCATAAATGAAATAATCGTCTTCTACCTTACAGCCTGCATCAATAATCGGAATCAATCTAAAACCATCTGATTTCATTTCAGAAACAAATGATTTAAAATTAGGGAATCTCTCTTCATCCACTGTAAAGTTTTTAAAGTCTTTCATATAGTCAATATCTAAGTAAATCGTGTCACATGGGATATCAGCTGTTTTAAACTTCTCAGCAATATCTTTAATTGCTTCTGCGTTTGGATAACTCCATCTGCTTTGTTGGAAACCAAATGCCCATTTAGGCGGCATAAATGATGGTCCAATTGCTTTTAAAAATCCAGATACAATTGAAGTGACGGTTGATGCTGTTGTCATATAAACTCTAACATCTTTCCCTTCTATTGTGATTTTCAATTCGTCTTTATGAGTAAATCCAAAATCAAACTCTACTTTTGTTGGGAAATCAATAAAACAGCCTATCTTTGTATCTTTTGTATCTACTACAAAGAAATTATGTGCGCCATATAATGCTTTTCTATCTGGCTGATGACTCGGATCATCAGTACAGAACGACTCATATATACCACCACGTTTATTGATACCTCTCATGTTCTCACCAAGACCATAAATCTGATCTTCGCTGGTTAGCTTATAAGTAAGAACAACTTTTTCATCAATTTCTATATCAAATTGAGTCTTATCTAATAAAGTCTTAATATCATCAACTTGTATAATATCTTCAAAGTTAACAATGGCTTCTGTCTCAAAAGGTTGACCTATATCGTAAAACTTCATCTTACACCTCTTTCATGTCTTTCACAGTTTGTCCTTTATAAAAAGATGTGTCCAAAACAATATGTTGTGTTTCTTCTTCATCGTTTAATTGTTTTAAGATAACCGATCCTATATTTTTACCCATACTATCAGTCGGTTGTTCTATTGTGGTTAAACTCGGATTCATATATTTAGAAACCTCCAAACCATCAAATCCAAGTAACGAGATATCATTTGGTACCATTAAACCTTTGTTATGAGCTGCTTTCATCGCACCAATAGCCATTAAATCAGCTATCGCAAAGACCGCTGTCACATCTGTATTTAATAACATTTCCATTGCATGATAACCTGATTCTATGGAATAATCACCAATAGTTACATACTCCGCATGATGAGAAAGTTTGGCATCTTCAAGAGCTTTTAAGTATGCTTGATATCTTTTTTCTGCTACATTATCTTTACCATCATTCGTTGTAATCAAACCAATTTTTCGATGACCTGATTTAATCAAATGCATCATGCCATGATAAGCAGCTTCAAAGTTGTTGATTGTTACACTGTTGTATAATGTTTTATCAATATCATCATTTAAGACCGTAGATCCAAATACAACAGGAATATTTAATTGTTTTAAATACCCTTCATCAGATGATAATAAACCACCACCTAGAAAGATTAAACCAACCAATCTTTTTTCTAATGCAAACTCAACTGCCGCTTCTAAAGTCTTCACATTTTCCTTATGGAAATGTAAAACGATTGAATATTTTTGACTGGATACTTCTTTTTCTATGGTTTGAATCACTTTAGAAAAGAATGTACTGTATTCACCAATAACAAAAATACCAATATGGTTTGTTTTATGACGTTTTAGATTTCTAGCACTATTGTTTGGTACATAGTTTAATTCTGCGATAACCTTTAATACTTTTTCTTTAGTGGAAGCTTTTACATCAGGTTGATCATTCAGTACTCTTGAGACTGTACTCACACCAACCCCTGCTGCTTTTGCTATGTCTTTAATATTTATGGTTTTCATATTGGGCTCCTAATGGAATAACTTCATTAATAGAATTGCTATTCTGCTTAATGATAACGTTTCCGGAAACGTTTCCGAAATTACTTATATCATACCATAATCTTAAAAAAATTCAAGAAAAAAATAGCTGAAATTAATCAGCTATTAAAAATCAAATAATTCTGTTTTTGAAAAGTTGCCAAATTGGCCACCAGTATGTATAAACAATACGTTACTACCTTTTGCATATTTACCTTGTTCAATATCCAAAATCAAACCAAACATTGCTTTTCCAGTATATACTGTATCTAGCATAACACCTTCTTTTCTTGCAAAGTTTTTTATGAAATCCAATTCATCTTGACATGATTTTGCATACCCCAGTCCAACATACTCAGGAGAAACATGAACATCTTTTTCTTCTATATCAGGTACTTCTGTATAAACCTTGGACTCATCTATAAGTGTCTTGACCATCTTAAAAGCATCAATATTAGGATTGTAAATATTGTAACCGATTATTTGAGTTTTAGATTCCAGTGCTTTGGCTCCCATTAGAAGTCCTGCATACGTAGAACCTGAACCATACGCCATTACAATATAATCAAATGATATCCCTAACGCCTCCTCTTGTTTCTGTATTTCATAGAAACCGTTGAGGTATCCGAAGTTTCCAATGCCATTAGAAGCGCCTTCTGGAATGATATAAGCTTTATTGGTCACATCAATCCTGTCTTTTAAAGCTTTCATATAATTATGTCTATCTTGATAGGTTTCATTTGAAATCAAATGGATTTTAGCGCCGATAAACTGATTGATAAAGTAATTCCCTTGTGCGGGTGTTTCATTTTCTTTTAGGACCAAATGAACCTGAAGTCCAAGTTTAACAGCGGCTATGGCTGTTGCTCTTGCATGATTCGATTGAATACCACCACATGTTATAACGGTGTCACAACCTAAGTCAAGTGCTTCCTGTAATGAGTATTCCAATTTCCTAACTTTATTACCAGAGAGTTCGAAACCAGTTTGATCGTCTCTTTTTAAGTAAACATTAATATCATTGTATTCAAAACTCAGTTTTTCAATACGTGTTGGCAAATTTGCTAAATCTAATTTTTTCATAATTCCCTCCCTATAGAAAAGACCTATAATCGAAAGATTATAGGTCATCTTTTATTTTATTATAGCACGTTTTAAAATATCATTGCTACGTTTTACAAACTTTGTCATAGCATCTGCAGTTAAAGGTTTATGAGTTAACATAGCCAAATCATAAATCTGTTCTGTAACTAATTTCAATGCTTCTTCATCGTCTTCTAAATGATCAATGGTATAGTTAACAAGAGAATTTTTCTTGTTTAAAACAAGCGTTTCATCACTTGGGAACATACTTGCATCCATACCCATTGCGCCGTATTGTTTCATCATATCTTGCATACGACGACTTTCTTCAGATAGAATAATCATACCCGCTAAATCTTCGTTCTTTAATGACTCTATTTTAAGTTTCAGAGTTTCAACACCTGTGTTGGTTTTAAATACGGTTAGTAATTTTTCTTCAATCTCTTTATGATCTGCTTCATCTTCTTCTTTTAATAAGTCAGAAATACTTGAATCAACACGTTTATACTTTACATCTTGATTTAATGATTCCATATGTGAAATGAATGCAGAATCAATAGGATGATCTAAAACCGCAACTTCAATACCATGTTCTTGTAAGTTTTGAATGTATTGTGCTTGTTGAAGTGTATTTGTTGTATAATAAATTTCTTTTTCAATTTTATCGGCATGTCTTAAAACATATTCTTCAGAAGTCACATACTGCTTATCTGTTAATTTAAACAATAACACGTCTTTTACTTTGTCATTGAACTTAGAATCTTTTAAAGCACCATATTTAATGAATGGGTGAATATCATCCCAATAGTTTTCATATGACTCTCTTTCAGTCTTGAATAAACCGGTTAATTTATCAGCTACTTTTTTAGCGATATAATCAGAGATTTTCTTAACAAAACCATCATTTTGAAGCACACTTCTCGATACATTCAGAGGAAGATCTGGACAATCAATCACACCCTTTAATAGAAGTAAAAATTCTGGAATAACCTCTTTTAAGTTATCTGCAACAAATACTTGGTTATTGTATAACTTGATTTGACCTTCTAAGGTATCAAAATTAGTACCTAATTTAGGGAAATATAGAATACCTTTTAAGTTAAATGGATAATCCATATTCAAGTGAATCCAGAATAAAGGTTCTTTAAAATCCATAAATGTTTTTGAATAAAATGCTTTATACTCTTCATCTGTACAGTCTGATGGACTCTTAGCATAAAGAGGTGTAGTTTCATTGATAGGAACAATCTCCTCGATGATATCATTGCCCTCTTCATCCTTTTGAGGCGCTTTATCTTCTACTGAGAAGTAGATCTCATAAGGCATGAAAGAACAGTATTTTTCAATGGTTCTTTTAATAGCAGATTCATCTTTAAAGTCGTTGCCATCTTCTCCTAAGAATAACTTAATTTCTGTACCACGAGTCGTTTTTGTACCCTCTTCAATTTCGAATTCTGTTCCACCATCACATTTCCATTTAGCAGATTGTGAGCCTTCGTTGTAAGAAAGTGTGTTGATTTGTACATGATCTGCAACCATAAATGCTGAATAGAAACCTAAACCAAAATGTCCGATAATTTGATCTTTATCTGCTTTATCTTTGTATTTATCTATAAAATCTTCTGCACCTGAAAATGCAATTTGATTGATATACATTTTAATTTCTTCAGCCGTCATACCAATACCATTATCAATAAATGTTAATGTATTCTCAGCTTGATTCATAATAATATCTATTTTAAAGTCTTCATCTACCATTTCAGCTTCACCGATAGATACCAATTGTTTGTATTTTGTTATTGCGTCTGAAGCATTTGAAACCAATTCTCTGATGAAAATATCATGATCCGAATACAACCATTTTTTGATAATAGGGAAAATGTTTTCACTATGTATTGATAAACTTCCTTTTTCCGTGCTCATAAAATCACTCCTTAATTTATGCGCTCATCCCAACGATTTGAGCCATTTATAACTATTTCCAATTAACATTATAAAACTGCGCAATTTTATTGTCAAGAGATTTTAGCACTCTTTAATAAAAGTGGCTAACAAATATTTATTATAGTATTGCATTGACAACCTCAAAAGAACATTATATAGTTTAAACATAGCAGGTTGGTTACTTGACTAACTAACCGAACAACAAGAAAGGAGCTGTTGATGCAATTAGATACTACAAGTAGCAAACCAATTTTTC
>JABXKX010000434.1 GCA_013619035.1 Peptostreptococcaceae bacterium | reverse complement strand
CGTTAATCGAATTCAATATAATTCTGAAGTAAAAGAGATTTCTAGAGTCATGGATAAGTTTGAAAGAGAACTTGTTATACGTTTATATCTGAAGGATTATCAATCCGGTATTGATGATATTGTGATAGATAATCGAGAGTTAGTCAAACAAATACAATCAAGTATTTTTGAGTTTGAATGGCAGCCTGTTCGTAAAGGGTATTTAGGTCATGATGGTTACCCATATTATAACTTTTATATTATTGGCAACTCTGATATTTCAAACATTTCACTATATGGAAAAAACCATATGTATTTGAGTTTTAATAGTTAAAGAGATTCACAGAGTAAAACAATTGCATTAAAAGTTGATTGGAGTGACACGTCGTACAATCAATTTGTTGAGTTGCTTGAAGAAGCTAAAATGCTAAAAGAAGAGTAGTTAATTCTTAGATTAGGTTAATGATAATTGTACCAGTATTGAAAGAGAGACTATTATGAGTATGTAGATGCTCTGTGGAATTAATCATTATAAGTTGACTGGGTAGAACCACCATTTTAAGATAAGAGAGATGTTTCAATCAACTTTACTTAAAGTTGAATGAATTATATATTATTAAAGGGGTCATATGGATAAAAGAATTGAAGTAATTAAAAACAAAATGGAAATGGAGCTTTCTTGTTCGGCACATAATATCGATCATGTGATGAGGGTCTATAATCTTTGTAAACTCATTGCAGAAACAGAAGAAAATGTAGATATGAACATCTTAGAGCCTGCCGCTTTACTACATGATATTGCTAGAACGATTGAAAGTGAGGATACTACTGGAGCGTTTGATCATGCGATTATAGGCAGTGAAATGGCAGTCGGGATCCTAAAAGAATTGGATTATACATTAGATGAAATAAACCAAATACAGCACTGTATTTTGACGCATAGATATAGAACTGGAAATATCCCTCAAACTATTGAAGCAAAGATACTATTTGATTCAGATAAGTTGGATGTCATTGGTTCTGTTGGTATTTCTAGAACCTTTATGTTGGCTGGGCAGTTCGGACAAAGAATTACAGCAACTTTATCTGATGAGTACACTAAGTCAAATACAGTACAGAATGGCCGATTAAAAGATGTTTCTAAACATTCGCCAATGATGGAGTACGAGTACAAGTTTAAGAATATACCAAGCAAGCTGTTCACTCAAAAAGGAAAAGAGATTGGTAACCATCGACTAGAGTACATGAAAGAATTCTTTGAGAGACTAGAAAAAGAAATTCTAGGTGAGTTGTAGATGGAAATGACAAAGATAAAATTAATGAATATGTGTATGATTCACGATCAGCAAAACGGTCGAGTAGTTGTTCAAGAAAAGATTAATAATTCTGATTGGAATGGAATCACTTTTCCAGGGGGGCATGTAGAAAATGGGGAAGGATTAATAAAGTCAACGAAACGAGAGATTAAGGAAGAAACCGGTTTAGATATTGATGAGCTGAAATTCTGTGGACTTATCAATTGGTACAATACTGTTACTCATGAAAGATGGTTTGTATTCTTGTATAAAACTCATGTTTATTCAGGACAAATGTTAGACGCTACACATGAAGGGAAGGTTTTCTGGCTAGACTATGATAAGTTATTTAAGATCAGTTTAGCAAGTGATATGAATGAGTACTTAAAATTATTTGAAAATGATGACCTAAGTGAAGCTTATGCAGAATGGAATGATGATATGATGACAACATTTACTTTTTATTAAATAATGAATCTTATTAAAATCTTCTCAAAAGAAATTATGAGATGATTTTTTTTGTAGATTAACGATATTATAATAATTGTTGCAACTATAGTTGTAAGTAAAATTGCAACGATTGATTTGGTAAGGTATACTGAAGATATATGAAGAGACTATAATAGAATTGAAGGTGATACGATGTTAAAAACTATTTCCATAAAGAGTATTCAAGATATTTTGCTACCTTTGACTGAGTTTAGGAAAAACTTATCTAATATTATTGAAGAATTGTGCTCTGTAAAAGTCTTAATGAAAAATGATAAACCCAAAGCAGTCTTACTACCTTATGATATGTATGTAAAGATGGAAGAAGAACTTGAAGCATATCATGATCTTCAACTTCAAAAGATTGCTGAAGAAAGATTAAAAGAGGGTAATAAATTTATTTCAAGTGACGAGATGCGAAAACTAATTGTTGCTGAGGATGATGAGAATGAAATATACGGTTGAATATCATCCGAAGTTTATTAAAGATATGAAGAAATTGGGGCTATCCAAGAATCAAAAACTTAATGTTATTGATAAAGTAGATGCGATTTCAGTCAACCTCTCCCAAAATCTAAAGGTGGTTATGGAGAACCACTAATAGGAAATCTTTCAGGTCTCTTGAAATTTAGATTTAAAAATGATTATAGAATTGTTTATAAACTAGTCAATGACAATGGCATCATGAAAGTGCTTGTAATAGGTCTGAGAAAAGATAAGGAAGTTTATGGAGAAGCAAGAAAAAGAATTGATTAAACCATTTGGTATTAAAATAAGGCTGTCATTCAACTGATTCCGTTGAAGACAGTCTTTTTCAATTGTAAAGAAGATTTTTACTGAATCAGGATCGAATTGTTCTCCAGATTAGGTTTAATAATATCTAGTGCTTTTTTTTGGAATATACATTTATCCTCACTTTATAATAGAATTTATTACGGTTGATTTCTTTGATATATTATATGAATATCGGTAATTACTAGGTG
>JABXKX010000618.1 GCA_013619035.1 Peptostreptococcaceae bacterium | reverse complement strand
ATCCAAAACACGAGTCCGTCTAACAAATACTAAATAAAGATTCATAACAAAAAGGAATTAGCCCTCTTACTGTAATTATATAAGTAAGGGGGTTTTTAATTGCCATGTAAGAAGATTGTTATCAAAGTTTTATTGTACCGAAGTCACTAGATAACTTGAGAAGATATAGTTGATTTAGTGACTGTTGATGGATGTAAAATATCTTCTTAATCATTATTGTTTGAGGCATATCACTCAGTTCAGAATACGTATATTTTTTATTATGTTGATACCAGCAAGTAAATTCTTAACGAGCGCATATCAAACACACTTGACAAAAAGTCAAGTACACGTTACACTGTGTATATATAAGTTGACATATATTTTATGTGAAGTCAAAAGGAGGAATTACAATTGAAAACTTTCAGAATGAATGCAGTGATGGTTGGTGTGCTTTACTTCCTAGGAACAGCTTTTGGTGTTGCAAGTGCTGTTTTTGGTGGTGAAGTGATGTCTTCACTCGTTCAAACAAAACCACTTTCTGGGATAGTTTTACTAGACTTAGTTGCTACTGATTCGTCTTGTCTTCTAGGCGGTTCATTTTTCATTCTCTTGATGGGGATATCACTGGTGGCGATGACAGTATTTTTATACCCAATCTTCAAAAAAGATAGCGAAGAACTTGCGATGGGCATGTTGCTTTTCCGTGGGGCAATGGAGGGAGCCTGGTATTTTATGACGACTATTAGTTTTTTTGTATTACTCGCTCTCGGTGAGGAATATGTTGCTACAGGGGCTAATTCGACTGCTTTACAATCTATGGGTAATGTTGTGTATCAGTTTCAAGACCTTCTGGGACCTATAGGTGCTATTTTGTTTCTTATAGGTGCTACGTGTTTATACGTTTCTTTCTACCGTACACGGTTAATCCCTCGTTGGTTGTCCGTTTGGGGACTGATCGGCGTGGTTCCATATATGGCTTATGCCCTGTTACATCTCTTCGGTATGGATAACGGCATTGGATTTTATTTGCAAATGTTGCTAGCGATACAGGAAATGGTGATGGCTCTTTGGCTGATTATTAAGGGATTTAATCGTGCAGCCATTATTAAACTTATGACTGACAATGAAAGTATATAATCATTTGATTATTAGAAGTGCTGTTCCAAAAAAAATAGGCGCTTGCGCCTTTTTTCACATTCAGTATTTTTTAAACTGTTGGCAGAAGTGCTTCTAAAAAAATATAATTGATCGTAGGATTCGAAACTTGTTTTGTGTATTTTATTGGTGATTGTTTGAATGACTTTTTCTTTTTATTAGATCGCCTACTTGATCTTCTTGTTGATAGCTGGCTTATTAGGTAGGCCGCAAATTTTATGGCAGAATGAAATGATTACAAATCAATTATGATAGATACTTTATCATTCTTACCGATTTAATATTTCTGGTCCGTTTTAGAGACGTATCATAAGTAATTGTAACTCATGATATGCATAGCAAAACAAAGTTCGGTTTGTACTTTATTGCTATTAAAATAATAATAACTCGTATAATTAGCAAACATATGTAATGTAAACTTGACGCTAGGTAAAGCAAAGTGTACACTATGTATATAAAACCCGATACTTTGTTAAGAAAATATCAAAGGAGGATGAATTATGTCATACAATGAGAAAAAAAGTGTAACTAACATTTTAAGTAGTGTATTAATTGCAACTATGTACGCAATTATTATGTACCAGAAGTATTTAAATGGGGTATTAGATGACTCTAATATCTTTAGATTTTGGGCTGTTATAATCTTAGTCTTTATCCCAATATCAGTTGTTGCTCGTATAATTATCTTGATTGTCTTTCACATTCTTGAATCAGTCGTTCAAGCTGCACAAGGAAAAAAAATTGAGGATGAGATAGATATAGTTGATGAAAGAGATAAATTTATCCAAATGAAAGCATCGGCTACATCAATGTATATCTTTATTCTTGGATTCGTTCTAGCACTTGTAACACAGCTATTTGATGTTAGTAACCATGTTTTCTTTATCGTGTTGATAGTTGCGGGATTAATCACTGATATAGTTTCAGAATCATTAATCATTAGAAGTTACCGAAGAGGTGTTTAAGCATGAAAAAGATCATAATTGGAAACTATGTAAGAAAACATAGATTTTTAAAAAATGAAATGACACAAAAGGATTTAGCTCAAGCGGTGGGGGTATCACGTCAAACAATCGTTGCAATTGAAAAAGGACAGTATTCACCAGCATTAGAATTATGTTTTAAATTATCAATTGTATTTGATACTCCAATTGATCAGATTTTCTTTGTTGAAGCAATTGATGGAGTTGAACAGGATAGAACCAATAAATAAATAAAAAGAGATACTAGAGCTTGTTCCCTATAAAATTGGGGAGCGAGCTCTTTAATTTTTGTGCAATCTAATGGCTATGTGATTTTGTTTGAATGGAGTTTTAAAAAGATGTACATTATCTTAGATCATATAAATGTCATGATGGTGTTGGTTCCATGAATCGGTCTGCATGTACTAAATCTAGGGGGAGGTATTAACAAACCATTAGCATATGAGATTGACACATTTTTATAGGTGAAGAATAAGGTCAGTTGTTGTGAAGCGGGTCTAATTTTCTTGTCTATAATATTAAACAACAATTATTTTATTAAGAGCGAAGAACATAATAGCTCTATTAATGGGCAAGTAGAATGATTTTTAGGATGGCTTTTATTTATATTTATGCATTGACATATATATCAT
>JABXKX010000005.1 GCA_013619035.1 Peptostreptococcaceae bacterium | reverse complement strand
CTATTAGATAAAGAACAAATCAGTGGGTTCTTTAGAAATTCTTATGTAGATGAGAAAGATGAAGCAGCCTATTATAGCGGTATATATGATAACAATGAATATGCTTATTCCTTTTTATCCAAAAGAGCTATTATTTCTGAATCTTTGAGTCTCTCAATATTGGTCTCTTATGTGTCCATATATATTGGAATTGTATTTATCATGTCTAGTGTGGTGATGCTTTCACTTCAACAATTAAGCGAAGCAAGTGATAACAGCAAACGTTATGAATTATTGAAAAAGCTAGGTGTAGAAGAGAGTCAAATCAAACACAGTATTTTAGTGCAAATCAGTATTTATTTTATGATGCCATTATTGTTGGCGATTGTACATTCTGCAGTTGGAATCAGTGTTTCTAGTAAAGTAGTGAAAATTTTTGGCGAATTAGATATCTTAAATAATATGTTGATCACTGCTGGGTTTGTATTAGCGATTTATGGTAGTTATTTTATGATTACTTATATTACAATTAAATCAATGGTTCTAAATAATAAATAACAAAAAATCTGTGCTTTGTTAAAATGAATTATGGTATGACATAAAGTAAATTTTAACTGAAAAGACAATTACCACCTTCCTTGAGGGTGGTAATTTTTGCGTTTAGAGGAAATCAATATAAAAGAATTTACTTACTTGGAAGGACTAAAATGAATATTTGATTTGCCTGATGCCTTATGAAAATGAGGCTCTTTATAATTGGGTTGTAAGTACGCTTAACCGTACTATAAATAAGTAATGGTCATAAAACCACTCGCATGTGAAATTCATGATACCAAACATTAGCAAGATTTGTAGGGGAAGTGTTGTGAAATTTTATAACTAAATAATTTTGAGTGAAACACTTTTATTTGACTATCCTTGATTGAGTTACATTCTTGTAGCCTTTTGAGTTTTTTTATCAGTTATCTAACATTACTAGTAGTGTGTGAATTTATCAATGTCCTCTTTGTATTTTTCCCCTACTCGTAATCGGATGACTATAACGGATGCCACTAAAATTCCATAAGTGATTATGACAACAACATTCGTTGTGATAATGTTCATAAACATGAGTATGATCATTAATAAATTTAACAATAATATATAAACATGAATATCATGATGTTTTCGCCAGGAACTCTTTTTTGCAAGTATCATAAAAAGAAGTATGACAGTCATAAATATAAGCATACCCGGGAAAACATAATCAAGAGACCATGTAAATTCAAAGTCTTTAAAGTCAAAAACAATCAGCATCAGGAGAATCGAAAACATCACACCACTAAAGGCCTTAAAACCTCTATAGGACTTTAAAATCCGATAACTCATGATTAGAAATAATACACTGCCATGAACGTATGTATACCATGGTATGATTAAACTGAGTAAATAATTGATGATGACAAAACCAAGCAACATTCTGCTTAAATATCTTGTGCGTCGGGTCTTATATTTTGGATATAACATTTAATCACCTTCATTCGAGTATATAAAAATATCATCATCTGTGATGTCTTTTAACAGTTTGAAGAAATAATCAATGACATCTCTTTCTTCGATACACCGTGATAAGCTAATAACAAGTTTATTATTGTAAGTAACAATCCCCATATTGACATTATGTGGTTTAGAAGCATACAACAACATCTCAAAGTGTTTGATATATGGCATCATGCTCCCTGGTAGTGTGACAATGCCAGGATTGGTTAAAACCGATGTTGTAATGGATTTCATCCTGAAAGTTCTCGCCTGTTTTAGTAAAAAACTCTTAAGAATATTTGGCATAACACGCATGAAAAATAATTCTTCGAAGCTTACATTCTGACTAAACTGTGCCTGTAGATTATCAGGTTTTATTTGCTCCTTAAACTGTTTATCAATAAGGGGAATCAATTCTTTAAGAGGTAGATTCAGCTCTATTACAATGTTCATGACATAGACAAAATTTCTAAGTGTATCCGTTTTAAATATTTTTCTTAGATTAACTGGTACCGCAATGGCAATTGGACCGGATTTTCTTATGGCAAATATGGATTGTATATATAGTGCTGTTAACAGAATGGTAATGGTTGTATTAAATGTTTTAGCAGTCCTCTTTAGTGTACTAGCAGACAAAAGGGCATGGTTCACCAAGACACCTTCAGTGTGTATATGGGTGCCAGTTATATGTTTTACACGCTTGTTTTTCAGTTTGTGTTTTGTATCATTCGAAAAATGTTTGTACCCATCTCGTAAGTTCTCTTCGGTATTGCCCATAAGTCTAAGATGGTCTGATGAAACATCCGCAAAATCGCTAAGATAGCGATATAAAATTGCTTTTAAGAATTCAAAAGCACCATAACCATCTGTTAAAGCGTGAAAACACTCCAAAGAGATTCTTTTATCATAATAGTAGACATTAAAAAGATAACCATTGCTTCGACTTAAATTAATATAGGTACAAGGCATTTTTTTCTCTTCACTAATGATGCATTGCTTTGGATTTTCATCTAAGTAAGCCCAGAACAATCCTCTTCTAAGTGTAACTGCCATGGAAGGAAAGTACGGTAGTGTAGCATCCAATGCTCTTTGAAGGCATTCGGGTATTATGGTGTGTTCCATTACAACAGAAACTCTGAAGGTGGCAGGATCATATTTATGTGCAAATGCCGGATATATCTTCGCAGCATTATCTAATTTCATCCATTTGTTTTCAGTCATTTTAATTACCTCTATTTATTTAAGTATACGTTTGG
>JABXKX010000125.1 GCA_013619035.1 Peptostreptococcaceae bacterium | reverse complement strand
TGATAACATATAGGCATAAACATAAACGGACACGCTGTTCGAATAACGAACATTAGAAAGGGATGCGTTATGATAAATGATTTTTTGGAGAAAATAAATAGAGCAATTAGTGAAGAAGAGGCAGTAGAATTAATAAAAGCATTAGTAAAAATACCGAGTCATCCACCTAGTTTAGGTCAAGAAAAAGATGTTGCAGAGTATATTCATAAGGTGTTCCAAAGTGAAGGGATTGAATCGGAATTACAACTTGTGGAAGATGAAAGATATAATGTTATAGCGAGGTTGCCAGGCAAGGGGAATGGGAAAAAATTATTATTGACAGGCCATATGGATACTGTACCAGTTTATGATATGGAAGATCCATATGATGCAAAAGTAGAGGGTGATAAGCTGATCGGCAGAGGAACAGTAGATATGAAAGGACCATTAGCTTGTATGATGCTGTCAATGATAGCTATTAAACGTTCTGGAATTCAGCTAGATGGCGATCTGTGTTTTGCAGGCGTGATAGATGAAGAAGAAAAGAGTTTGGGTACAATTGACTTAATCGAGAAGGGAATGGTTTTTGATGGAGCAATTGTAGGAGAACCAACAAATCTTGATATTTGTGTTGCTCATCGAGGATTGGAATGGCTTGAATTCGAAATTACTGGCAAAACGGTACATGGTGGAAAACAGAGTGAAGGGATTAACGCTATTTTAAAAGCGACGGATTTCATTAACTTGATGGAAGAAAGAATAGCAAAAGAATTAGTAAAAAGAGTGCATCCTATTACTGGGACATCAACGATGAATTATGGAACAATTAACGGTGGTACACAACCAAGCACAGTCGCGGGCTCGTGTAATATCAAAATTGATAGACGATGGATACCTGGTGAAAAGTATAATGATGTACTTAATGAATATAGTCAAGTCATTGAAGAGTTAAATAAAAAAGATCCTGATTTCATCTGTAATATGAAAGTACTTGAAAGCAGTGTGATGAAAAAAGGATATACACATGAAGCTATGGAAATAGATGTAGATTGTGACCTTGTAAATATAATAAGAAAAGCGACGATAGAAATTACTGAAAAAGTGCCTGAAAAAACGTATTTTCCTGCATGGAGCGATGGTGGATTGCTAGACACCTATGCTAAAATTCCAACCTTGGTTTTTGCTCCAGGCGATTTGGAAACGGCGCACTCGAAGGACGAGTTCATTTCAATCAAGCAATTGACTCCAGCAATAAAAATTTATGCATTGACAGCATATTATTTTTGCAAATAGATTTAGGAGGGGAGACAGTTATGGAGAATAATCAGAACTTATTTAAGAACAAGAATTCATTTGAAAACAAGAAATTCAAAGTACCACACGTTTATATCATTTTAATGACAGTTGTTGCAATTTGCGCTATTTTAACTTACATCGTACCAGCAGGGCAGTATGCAATGATGGAGAGCGCGAGTGGAAGATCGGTTATAGACCCGACTTCGTATGAAGTTATTGAAAACACACCAACTGGATTAATGGATTTTTTCAAATCAGTTCCAGACGGAATGGTTGAAACGGCTTCAATCATATTCTTTATATTTATCGTAGGAGGCGCTTTTGCAGTTGTTGAGGCAACAGGAGCAATCGAAGCAGGCATCGGTAAAGTGACACTTAAAATGAAAGGAAAAGAAAGAGCAATTATACCAATAGTCGTTATACTCTTTTCATTGGGTGGATCAGTATTTGGGATGGCGGAAGAGACATTGCCGTTTATTCCTATTATGGTCACATTGGCTATAGCACTTGGATTTGATTCTTTGACAGGTGTTGGAATAGTATTAGCAGGAGCAGGTGCCGGATTTGCTGGCGCATTTATGAACCCATTCACAGTAGGAGTCGCTCAAGGAATTGCTGAATTACCGTTATTTTCAGGTATGGGCTTTAGAATGATGGTCTATGTTATGTTTGTAAGTTCAGTTATTATATTCTTATATCGGTATGCAGGAAAAGTCAAAAAAGATCCTACTATAAGTTTGATGTATGAATTCGATCAAACAAGAGATGATGTTCTTGAGTTATCCGAACTTAAAAAATTGACAGTCAAGAGAAAACTTGTATTAACTATTGTTGCTTTAACGATTGCATTACTTGTATTTGGAGTTATCAAGTACGGTTGGTATATCCAGGAGATAGCGGCATTGTTTTTAGCAATGGGTCTAATAGTAGGTTTAACTGGTGGCTTAGGATTTAATGGATTTGCAGAAAATTTGGTTAAAGGTATGGCTGGAATCGCAGGCGGTGCATTGGTAGTTGGTTTTGCTAGAGCAATTTTGGTTGTTTTAACAAACGGACATATCCTTGATACACTCCTTTATTCTTCATCTAATGTCTTGGTTCAATTGCCTTCTTCAATTACAGCAGTTGGCATGTATATTTTCCAATGTTTCTTGAATTTTATCGTACCATCAGGAAGTGGACAGGCAGCAGTTTCTATTCCAATTCTTGCACCATTATCTGATTTGGTTGGAGTGACTCGTCAAACGGCAGTTTTAGCTTATCAGTTAGGTGATGGAATATCTAATATCTTCACACCGACATCAGGATACTTTATGGCTGGATTGGCACTGGCCAAAATTCCGTGGAATAAGTGGGCAAAATGGATTTTACCTTTGATTTTATTCCAATATTTATTAGGTGGAATACTTGTATTTATCGCACATTCAATTAGTTATGGACCATTTTAATAGAGTTATAACGTTAGAGACAGAATATTTTTATTCTGTCT
>JABXKX010000156.1 GCA_013619035.1 Peptostreptococcaceae bacterium | reverse complement strand
CTTATGAGCAAATGTAAAGTATAAGACAAACATCTGTTAATCGACTGAACCGTTATTTAACAATGTTAAATCCAAATGTCTATACAACGGTTGAAAATATAATGAATTTAAGTACAAATCTATATCGTACAATTTCAATGTTTAATCAGTTCGATGAGTCAACGAGTGCTTCATGGATTCTAAATACATTGTCGAAGACAAAGCGTAAAAGTTCAAAATTCAATCAACAGTATGAAAATCTATTTTTGAAAAGTGAAACACCAAAATCATACAATATGATCACTTACAACAATATCGTTCAGGAGAAAAATCAAGTATCGAAAAATATTAGTATGGTTAATGAAATGATTTCAATTCATACCAGACGCCGAGAAAATGACCTGAAAAATAATAAGATACGACTCAATGTTAAAACGGCTGAAAATACTGTAAACTCAGAAAACCTAAATCCATTTCATTCGAATCAAAAGAAAAATCAAAATAGGATTGTTACCAACCTTCTAGGTATGATTTCAAATGAGATGTCAAAAAATATAGTTGTTAGAAACATGATGAACCAACTGTTTGTTAATACAGAAACGGTAACAGATATGAAAAAATCTGATTTAAAATATAATAAATGGTTCAACAATATGCGAAAGTATGCTCAATCTGAACTGAATTCCAATAGAAAATCAGAGACATTAAGTCATGTTGAGTTGCAGTATAGACAAGAAAATAAAACAACCGAAAGAAATGAAATAGAGACAGAAACAAGAAGAATCGAACAGATAAACAGTAAAGAGTATATTAAAAAAAATGAGTTGTTAATAGAACCAACCATGTTGACAGAAGGCACCATAAAATATTTGAGTCATCGGTTGATTGAAACAATAGAAACAAAGCAAAGAAGAGATTATGAACGACGTGGAAGATAAAAAGGAGGAGTATAGTGATAAAAATACCTGGTTTACCAGCCATTAATCTAATGGTAAAAGCAGTGGTAAAGGTAGATGGTTTAGCTGTTCCAATTCCTGTTAGATTTAATCCGGAAAGCTATACGGTGACATCAAGTCCTGAGATCAAGAAAAGTACTGCCAATGGTGGAAACGGTGACCATATTCAGTTTATCTCAGGTGGTGGATCAGTGTTATCTATGGTTTTGCATTATGATACCTATAATTCTCCATTTAGAGCTGCTGATGTTAGACTACTTACATTTCCTTTTACTAATTTAGTCAAAATGAAAGGTGAAGATCATCAGTCACCTCTTGTAACATTTGTATATGGTACTTTTCTTTTCAGAGGTATGGTCACAAAAGCTGATCAGAAATTTACGATGTTTTCTAGGCTCGGTATTCCTGTGAGATGTGAACTGACTTTTGAAATAACAGAGGCTTTAAGTATTGAGGACAAGATGCAAGAACCGAAAGAATCATCTGATAGAACTAAAGTCAGAACAATATTAGAGGGTGATCAGTTATGGATGTTATCAAGTAAGGAATACGATTCGCCAGAACATTGGAGAAAGATTGCAGAGGCAAACAACATTGATAATCCTAGATTGTTGAAACAAAAAAATGAACTAACTGTACCAGTATTGGAGTCTTAAATGAGTGATATGGAGTTAAGTGTTTCATCTGAAAATATCGATGATTTATTGAAAAAATATAAAGAGGGTATGGCACCTGAAGCTACAGTGGAGATTGGTGGAACTGATTTGGTTGCAGATGAAAACGCTGTAATAGAATCTATTGAAGTCGATTTATCAATGAATGCTGCTGGCATGTGTGTCTTTAATGTTGTTAATGCATATGATATTAAAGCTCAAAAGTATTTATGGACAGAGAGTCTTTTGAAAATGGGTAAAGAACTTACTGTAAAAATGGGTTATGTCGATAATAAATCGGAAGTTTTTAATGGCATAATTGAAACTGTTGAAATAAAATCAGGTAAAGAGAGCGGTAGCAATATTGAAATAACTGCTTTTGATAAATCCTACAATATGAGAAGAGCTAAAAAAACTGCTAAGTGGGCAGAGAAGACTTATAAAGAAATTGTTGATGAAATTGGTGGCAGTTATAGTTTAACTGTTAACAGTGATGAAACTTCAACTACAATGCCTTTGGTTGTTCAGAAAAACCAAACTGATTTTGAATTTATTGAGCAATTGGCCTCAGAAGTAGGATTCAGTGTATTTGTTCTAGGTGATAATTTGTATTTTAGAGATTTTTCAGATTCAGCTATGCAAAAAAGTTTGGTTTCCTTGAAAGGAAATGAACACCTGATTAAATTCGAATGCCGTAAAAGTAGCGCCAATCAAGTCAGTAAAATCGTTGTAAATGGTTACGATTACTTGAACCGTCTAGAAATAAAATCTGAAGTAAATACAGTTAAACAACTGAATACCAGTGATGATAGTGGTGCGTCTATTGTTGAAGAAATGGATTCGGATAATTGTGTTGAAGAGATATATTGTACTGCAAATGATGAGGCGGCAGCTAAATTGATAGGTGAAATGGCTATTAATAAAATGGGGGCTGGATTTATGACCGGTAGCGGGACAGCTATAGGTTTACCTGAGATTATTCCAGGTCGGTACATAAAAATTGAAAATTATGGTGTTACTTTTGATCAAGCATTTTGTGTAGAAAATGCGAAACATACTTTAGGAAGTTCAGGTTATACAACAACATTTAATTTTGGTGATCAAAAGAAAACAGAAAGCAAACAACAGTCAAGTGAAAAAATGTATGGTTTCTTCTTGGCTGTAGTGACAGAGTTATGCGCCGATAATCAAATAAAAGTAACGATGCCCTCCAGGAAGTTTGAAGAGATACTCGTTAATATGATGACAACTTCGACAGGAAAAGAAGCGGGTCACTTCTTTTTCCCATCAGAGGGTGATCAAGTCATTCTTGGATACTTAGAAGGGGATATTGACAAGCCTTATATCATGGGAAGTATTTGGGATAGTACAAATACTCCACCAGTAGATTTAACTAAAGATAAGTTCACAAGAATGATTAAAACCCCCGGTGGTAATGAACTTGTCTTTTACGATGAAGAAGGTAAAGAAAAAATTCATGCTAAAAGCAAAAGTGGTCACACCTTGATTCTAGATGATGAGAACAAGAACATTACATTGATAGATTCAAGTTCTAGCAATAAATTGGTGATTGATACGGAATCTGGAGCGGTGTCTTTGGATGCTGAGAAGAAGATTACTTTAACAGTGGGTGGTGTCAGTATAGAAATTGATGGCACTCAAGGCAGTATCGCTATTAATTCAACAAATAACTTAGAAATCAAATCAACTAATATCACGATTGAAGCACAGGCATCACTTAAAGTAAAAGGTGGGGCTGAAGTAAGTGTAGAAAGCAGTGGTATGTTGGCACTAAAAGGTGCAATAACAAAGATTAACTAAAAAGGAGTAGTTGTATCTAAAAGATGCAATGGGATTGTAAATGTCAAAAGAATTTTTAGGTAAAGGGTGGAAGTTTCCAGTGATGGTAGATCCGCAAACCGGTAAAATCAGAACATCAGAACATGAAGACGATATCAGTGAAGCTATCAGAATTATTCTTATGACTTCACCTGGTGAAAGAATGCATAGACCAAAATTCGGATGCGATATAAAACAATATGTTTTTGGTGTTGCTGACACAAACACCATGACGCTTATTAAACATGAGATAAAAAAGGCCTTAACATTATGGGAACCGAGAATCAAGGACGTTGATATTGAGATAAATAACCATGATGGTGCCAAGAATTACTTTAATATTCATATATCTTATGTTGTGAGAGTCACCAATAATTTATACAATAAAGTTTTTCCCTTTTATCTAGATGAAGGAGTTGAGTAATGGGTGTTAATAACTTGATTCTTGATGATAGAAGTTTAGAAGACCTATATAAAGACTTAGAAGAAAAGTTGCCTTTTTATACACCAGAGTATAGTTTCGATCTTGATTCTGATGATTTTGGTGTGTTGTTAACAAAGGTTTTTATGAAGATGTTTATAGGTACAATTCATAGATACAATCAGGTACCAATGAAACATTATATTGAATTTTTAAACATGCTCAATCTGACTACCAAAGCACCGAATCCATCTACAGGTCCTGTTGTTTTTGAATCAAAACAGCATGTTTTCTTAGAAAAAGGCACACAATTACTTGTTAAGTCAGATGACAAAAAAGAGAAGACCTTTGAGTTGTTAGATGCGATACAAGTTATTGAGAGTCAGATTATTGGTATGTATCAAATTGATAGAAATGATGATCTGATCAATAACTTATCTGATTCTATTTTGAATGAAAGCTTTGATGGTTTAAAGCTATTCGATTTTGATGCAGTGGAGAATCTTCAAGAGCATCAATTATTCATTACAAGTAGTCAACTAGATTGTATAAATACAGATACAATTGTTGAATTGCTGTTCACAGGGGAAACGATAGAGGCTGAAACCGAATTTATATCACTCCTTGAAAGGGATGATATACAATGGCATATCTCAACGGTCAATGGTTGGAGTCCAATTGAGGTTGATGATATTAAAGAGAATATGCTTAGATTTCAATTAAGAGATATAGAATTGGAGCCTGTTGAAATCATGTTGACAGAAAGCATTTGGTTGAACTGTCATTTGCCTAATAATAGTGAGCCTTTGACATATGGTATCGATAATATTGGACTTAGATCATTTACAAATAATTGGCTTACTGCAGATATACTATTTGCCAACGATTTACAATGCGTTGAAGATGCAATATACCCCTTTACAGAGATTATGCAACCCTATAATTCGTTTTACATAGGAAACAGTGAAATCTTAACCAAACTAGAGAGTGAAGTGACATTAAGATTTGATTTTAGTTTTGAGGACAGACAATTTTATATGGACCCAGAACCGACTCATTACAAAGTAGTGATGAAAGAAGTGGAGTTTAAAACAATTGAAAAAACAGATGCCTATATCAAACAGATTATCTGGGAATATTGGAATGGGTTACGTTGGTGTCAATTAGAGATCAAGGGATCGGTAGTTAATCCTTTTACAGAAGCTTATAGTGAGCAATTCGATGAGTCTGAAGACACATATAACTATGAAATGTCGTTTATATGTCCGAAATATCTTAGTCTTTATTCAGTTAATGGTGTGGAAATGCCTTGGATAAGAGCAAGGCTAATCAGTCTTACAAATGCCCAGAAGCCATTTAATACATACAAAGTACCTGTTCTGACTGATCTGCGTTTGAGTTATAAATTTGAGAAATCAAAGCCAGTTGATCAAATCGTTGTGCAGGAAAATGGACAATATAGTGTTATGGAGAAAGGTATAAAACTCTTTCAGCCAATCGATGATGTTGATCGTGCTTTGTACATTTGTTTGAATAAACAACCTCTTTATGGACCAATCAATATCTTACTTGATGTTTCACATACATCAGATAGAGAACTATCATGGTGTTATTCATCAGAAAACAACAAAGGGTTTGAATGGAAACCACTTAGTGTTATTGATGGTACAGATGATCTTAGTAAAATTGGCTTAGTCACTTTCTATGGTGAAGGAGATTTTACAAAGCGTGGTTTATTCAGTCAACAAGGCTATTGGTTACGTATAAAGGTAGAAGACGATTTAGATGAATCCATATTGTTAAAAGGCATTTATATGAATGGCAGTTGGATGAAACAACAGATAACCATTCAAGATGAACAGCTTATCAATGTTAAAGACAGAAACAATATGAGATTTAAAACAAAAGTAAGTCCAATAGTCAATCAAGAAGTTTGGGTAAATGAATACAATTCACTTAGCCAAATAGATAGGACCGCTATGTTGGCATTAGATGAATTCGAGATAAAGGAAAGTGACAATCAATACTGGGTTAAGTGGTTACAAGTAAGAGATTTTTCTATATCGGAATTAGATGATAGACACTATCAAATGGATGCGAATCAAGGTTTAATTATATTCTCAGATGGTACTGCTGCAAAGAAACCATCAATGAAAAACGTTAAGGATATCAAAATCAATTATACTGTCGGTGGTGGAGAAGAAGGCAACTTTGATGCTTTATCTCAAATCAAACTTTTAGAAACTCAATCACAAATCACATCCATTTACAATCCACTACCTTGTGTTAATGGTAGTGTTGCTGAATCAACAGAAGATGTTGTTGGTAGAGGTGCAAACATATTCTTTCACAGAAACAGAGCCATCAGTGAATTGGATATGGAACAGATGGTATCAGAATACACCACTAATATCATAAAATCGAAGTGCTTCAGTCAAGTAGACAGTGACTTATTATGTAACTATGGGCATGTTTTATTGGTTGTTGTTCTAAAAGAATGCAAGTCTATGACTTTCTCCTTTGAACTACTTCAAAGTGATTTATTAGAATATATGAAGTCCATTGCGCCAAGTTTGTTCTCGAAAGGATTAGAACTCTCGATCATGCAAGCGCAACCTATAATTATAGAGTTGCATTTGGATATATATATCGATGAAGGAGAAAATGTTTATGTATTAGAAATGCTTATAAGAGAAAAAATAAGTCGTTTTTTAGACATTCAGACAGGTGGTTATTATGGTTTGGGATGGGCAATTGGTCAAATGCCTCATACAGAAATGGTCTCAAGTGTGATAGAAGAGGTAGATAAGGTTATTGCAATAAAGTATTTATTGATAGATGCATATAAGGAGACACCTTATGGAAGGGTACCCATCAATATTGAAAATGAATTGGAACCTTATACGATTATAAAAGAAGGCAATCATGATATCAAACTGAGTTACCTAAAATAAGATTGGAGAAACATGCTTCCGAATATAAATTTAGATGATAAAAGCTTTGACGAACTGGTTATAGAAGCTCTAGAAGAGCTACATCGATACAATGGTGAATGGACAGATCAGAACTTACATGATCCTGGCATTACGTTTATAGAACTCTTTGCGTGGTTGAGTGAAATGCAAAGGTATTATTTGAATCGCGTAAGTGATCAGAGTAAAGAAAGCATTTTTAAACTCTTAGGTATTGAAAAAGAGCAAAAACAGTTGGCACAATCCAAGATAGTATTATCAAATCTAAAGCAGGATATCTTTATGCCTAAGGGCATGAAGTTTAAAGCTGGGGATCTGGTTTTTGAGTCTTTGAATCAACAATGGATTTTATCAAATACCCTAAAACAAATACATGTGGAAGTGGATAAAAAGATATCAGATAAAACCCGAGAAAATACATATCAAGAAATCTATTTTTATCCCTTTGGAGAGGATGTTAGAAAAGACAATAAACTGTATTTGGGTTTTAAAAACCCCTTCCCAGTGAATAAGGCAATTGACATCACTTTCCTTAATAAAATGAGTGAACAAACCCGAGCAGGAGATGATATAGATAGCAACATGTTTCTTGTCAATCTCTCATGGGAAGTCTATGGAGGAAACGGTAATTGGGAACCTGTAGAGATTGTTTATGATCACACGTTAGGGTTGTCCTTAACAGGGAAATTAAGATTTATGGTCCTACATGAAATGACAGATAGAAAAATTTCAGAAAATACAGATTCAGCCTTTTGGTTAAGAGCCGTTGTGCAACAGGATTACAATGAAATACCACATAGACAAGACAATATTAGGCTCAACATGGTAGAAGTTGAACACACCAATCAACGCGTCAGCTGTTGTGATATTGTTTTAAGAGATGAGAAAACAACGTATTACTTAAATGATTACTTACAGTTGTTTGGTGATAATTACATACAGGTTTATATTGGAGACGGCTATTGGAAGGATGTGAATAAATTGCATCATAATGATTTGGTGCTGGACTTTTCTTTAGCATCAGATACAGCCGATTTTAGAATTGATAGAGTCAAACAACAACTGATATTGCTTCAAAAGTTACAACTATACAACAAGGTTAGAGTTTTATCTTATACCAAAAAATTTCTTGAAAATACATTTATCGGTCCGAGTTTGGGACTTTCAAATCAAGTTTTTGAGTTATACATGCCATCAATTGTTTATAATAGCATACGTTTGCAAGTTGGTGAATACATCGATGATGAATTGTGTTGGATAGAATGGATAGAAGTGGATACCTTTGATTTTTCTTCACCGACGGACCTAAATTTCAAAGTTAATTATGAATTGAGTCAGTTGATCTTCGGAGATAATATTCATGGCAGAATCCCAGAGAGTGGAGATGATAATATTCGATTGATTTCTCTTTCGGTTGGTGGTGGAGTCAGTGGCAACATTAGAGAACATGAGATCAATAGTTTTTATTGTAATGCTGATGCATTTCATGAAATCTATAAGGACAATAACTTCAATGAGATCACGATATCAAATCCTGTATCCGCTGTTGGTGGAAAGGATATGGAAGACGTGAAAGATCTTCATAGAAGGCTGTTAAAAGATCTCAACCAACCATATGTAGCGGTAACGCCAAAGGATTATAAAACTATTCTAAAGGATATTCCAAGATTGGAAATAGAACGAACTCATATTATATCTAATTATGATAAGGACAATAATGAAGTGGCATATGGTCATATTACCATTGTAGTAATGCCAAAGTCTGATGTTCTTTTGCCTATCCCGACAGATAATTTTAGACATGCAGTGAAACAGTATTTAGAACCATCTAGATTGATCACAACACAGCTTCATATCATTGGACCGTGTTATGTAAAGATTGATGTTAATGTTATTGTATTCATCAGTAAAAGCACAATATTAAAAACACAGGCCATTAAAGATGTCTTAGATAACTTATTAAATCCAAGATCTCTAGGCAAAGAAGAAGGATGGCTGTTTGGTGCAGCTGTGAAGAAAAGCATCGTATACAGAGCTTTATCATCAATAGAAGGCGTGAAAAGAATAGAGGGTCTCTCATTACATTCAATACATAGAGATTCTAAGATGAAATCAAATGGAGATATCTATATTAGTGAGTATTGTGTGCCTTTTTCTGGTGAACATAACATTGATATTGTAGTGAGTTAAATGTGGTGGTGACGAGTTGGATAAAGAATATCAATTTTTTGTATGTAACAACAAAAGTAGATGGTCAGAAGGCATCAGCCAAAATATTGAAATAACAGATGATGGTATAAAACTAACATCATCCACAGAATATGTATTTAAGAATAGTCATTATATTGATAAGACATTGCAAGAAACATTTAAATCAGATTCTAATAATAAAGTGCAAGGTGTATCAGTTTTAAAAGATGGTGAAACTTACATATTAGATACCCATAATTGTGTATGGCGATGGAGTAATCTGAACAAACAGCTTCATAAAGTTTATATATCATCACACTTAGATGTGATTTACAAACAAATATTAGTGAACAAAGATATTATTGTTTTATTCAGTGGTGATCATGAATATATAAAGATCATTGATATCGAGACTGGTCAGATCATTAGAGACGTTGAATTGAAGCGTCATATCGCAGGTGAAGTAATAGCCATTGAGATGACCGATGACTATCTGTATTTGGTTCATCATAAGCTAACATCCATTGAAGTGCTAAGTTATGAGATTAAATCAGGTGCATTAGCTATATATTCAGAAACATTCGAGTCACTAGAATTTGGAGATAACAACCTTGATACTATTAAGTGTTTACTAAAACACACCAAGAATAGATTATATCTTGCTGTTGTATTTGATGACGAGACTATCTTTATAGATGAGTTAGGACAAAGATTTACTCTGTTAACAAATTCAAATGAAAGATTGCTTGATTATTTACCTGTGGAAGATGGTTATTACATTTCTATGTTTAGCAGAAAGTCTGATAATAGACCTGTCACGAGTTTATATCGAACGAATTCGTTATTAGAGATCATCTTTACGATTAAAGATACCTATGGTGTTGGTAACGGGTTGTATTTAGATGAGACCGGAATGTATCAATGGTTCAATGACAATTGGTGTCTGAACCACTTTGAGCTTGGTGAAGTGTACCTCAAAAATAATCATGTAAGGGATAATATTGTAACTGGTCATTATATTTCAAAATGTTTTGACTCTTATTATGAAAACGAAAACTGGCATAGATACCTATTGGATTTTTTTTCAGGCATTAATACACGTATCAAGATTAATTATTATGCGACAGATGAAAATAGAATGGTATACAACAATAGAAAACTAACCATTTCAGAATTCATGAATTCAAGTGAATTAACCTTTGAAGAGAAAAAAGAAAGACTCTGTAGCAAAAGTTATTTCAAGAGTGAGTGCCTGAATTGTAAAGATGGGTTATTTCAAAACACAAAAGGTAGATATCTGTGGTTCTACATTGAGTTGATTGGTACTACAGCAAGCAGCCCTATGGTTAAAAGCATTCAGATGTATTATAAACGACAGTCTTATTTAAGGTACTTGCCAGAAGTATATCAACAAGATAAACAAAGCTCAGCATTTCTAGAACGGTTTCTTTCTATCTTTGAAAGCTATTTATCGGATATGGAAGAGAGTATAGATAATATCCACAAATCTTTTGAACCAGACCTAAATTCTGGAGATTCCTTACGTTGGATTTCTACATGGCTTGGGTTGGAACTTGATAATAGTTGGACTGATGATCAAATCAAAAGATTGATCAAAGTATCAGCAGAACTATACAAATTTAAAGGGACAAAAACCTCCATAGAAACGATATTAGAGATTTACTTGTATGAGAAGCCTTATATCATTGAGTCATTTGATATAAAAAAGGAAGAAAAACAAAGTGATTCAGATCATAACTTGTATGGTGATAATCCTTTTACATTCTATGTTCTGGTTTCAAAATTGGCAGCGAGTTCAAAGGTCAAAATTGCCAATATTATGAACATATTGAAGCTCATGAAACCTGCTCATACTGAAGCAAAGCTTATTATTCTAGAAAATACTATTTTACTAGGTGATCACAGTTATCTAGGCATGAATACTGCATTGTCAGGGTATAGTTCATTGAAACTTAATAATCAGACCTATTTATTAAATGATACGGTTATTTATGATGTGATAGAAGAAGACAGAATTGGAAAAGATGCACGACTAGATCGAGAGACGTATTTAAAATAGTAGAAAGTGGAGGAGAATCATGGATATAAGAGAATTTGAAAAGAATAAATACTACTATGGCAAATTATTAACCGTCACTGATTTTGAAATAGAGCAACAGTATTATGCTAAGAAAGCAAAACTGACAAATAGAATCATGTTTGGTGTGGGTATAATTTCTGGGTTGCAAGTCACTCGAATTAATGACACACAATTTGCGGTTGAAAGTGGTGTGGCCATTGATTATGATGGCAATATGATTTTGATACCGATTCCTCTCACAATTACATTATCCAATTTAAGTGGCTATCTGTACGATGGACCTGTCCATGAATCCTTTTATATTTGTTTGAGATACAAAGAGAAGGAAAAAGATATTGTTGAATCGACCAATAGTCATGTTTCTTCAAAGTTCAATGATACGACATATAATCGAGTAGTGGAATCCTATGATTTGCATTTACAACAGGGATTAAACAATGAAGATTTCAGTACAAAAAAGGTCAAACAATCTAAGAAAGCTAAAATTGATCGACACTTTGATCAATCTCTGTCTGAGATGATTCAACACAATGGACAGAACTGTATTTGTCTAGCAAAGATAGATATTGAAAGAAAAGAAAAATCAGGCATTAGAAGCCAAGAATACAATATTGAACAGGTTGAGTTGGTACCATTCCAGCAATATGTTTATAATCATGACTTACTCAAAAGCATAGCTGCTCAAAGGGAAGTTGTGCCTAAACCTGTCAGCAATGATAACTTTACTGTTTCTTCTGTTGTTAAGGCAATAGATTCTAATTCAAAACATGAAGTGGATGTGTTGTATGACAAACATAAAAGGAATTTCGAGTTTGAATTTGGTGTCCCTAAAGAGATCTTGAAAGAGTCTGCTGCGACTACAGGAGTTTTGGATATTGAACTAAAAAGCAATCTATTTGTAGAAGGGTTTATATCTGAAGAGATCAGTCATGGGTTAGGTCTAGGTGTTGTTTATCTTGATACGGCGATAGAAAAGAAGGACAACTGGCTTATGGATGAACCCAGTTCGATTGTATATTATGGTGACTCAGATGTATTCACGAAAACAGATGATGAAATAGACTTAAAAAACTATTCAGTCGGATGTATATTATATCCTGAGAAAGGTACATTTAAGATTGGTGTTAAATATCACGGAGCAAAAAAAGGTGATAACCTTAGAGTCCGTTGGTGGGCAATAAAAGCTAAGGAAGACAAGTGATACAAAGCCTATAGATGGAAGTGATAAGATGAAAACAAGTAAAAGCTTAATAAAATCCTATGTAAAATTCTTTAAGACGAATATTAAGAAGATGATCAAAGAAGGCAAAGTAATGGCCTTAAAGTTCTTAAAGAAATTGACTGCAATGGAAGGGCATAAAAAGGATGAATACAAAAAAATAGGACCATACTATTTTTCGAAAAAATCAGTAAGGACATTTTTAGCTGTTGTTGTTTTGATCATTATTTTGTTGTTACCAATCATATCCGAATACAAGAAAGGTGTGCCTTCTTTTCTGATACCTAACTTTGATACCTATGAGGGAAAAACAAGAATTTATAAATCCAAAGTAGGATTGATTTATCAAGGTTATGTGAAAGAAACACTACACAGTGGACAAGGCAAGCTATATGACGAGAATGGTGATCTTATATTCGAAGGTAGTTTTGTAGATGATGTAAAGAGTGAAGGTAAACAATACGAGAATACAAAGTTGGTTTATGATGGTACCTTTGACAAAGGTTTGAGAAGTGGACAAGGCTTTCTTTATGAAGATGGTGTTCTTATATACTCTGGCGAGTTTGTTGAGGGTACAAATACAGATGGTACTGGTACAAGTTATTACACCAATGGCAATAAAAAGTACAGTGGCGATTTTGTAGCTGGTTTACGTGAAGGTGAAGGTACTGTGTATTTTGAAAATGGACATGTGAATTACAAAGGTTCATTTGTTGCAAGTGCATTTGAAGGTGACGGTAATCTGTATAGCCAGGATCAAAACGAGATGTTTCAAGGCAATTTTTCAAATAATGTACTCTCAGGTATAGGTAAACATTTTGTAAATGGTGTTTTGGTCTATGAAGGAGATTTTGTAAATGGTAATTATGAAGGAATAGGGAAACTTTATAATGAAAAAGTGTTGGTTTATGAAGGTGAATTTATCGGCAATGAAGCATCTGATGGTAAAAGCAAAACCTTTTTTCAAAATGGAACAGTCAACTATATAGGGAATCTTGTAGATGGTATAAAACAAGGCACTGGCATGCTCTTTGATGAAAAAGGCAACTTACTCTATCAAGGTGACTTTGATAATGACTTGGCATCGGGATTTGGTAGTGAGTATATAGAAGGTATTCTTGTATATAAGGGCAAGTTTCTTAATGGCAAGTATGAAGGTCGTGGTACTTTGTATAAAGATGAATTGACTTATATTATAGGTTCTTTTATAGATGGAAAAGCATCAGGATTAGGTCAAATGAAACTGAACAGTGAAGTCATCTATTTTGGAAACTTTGAAAATGGTGTATATGATGGCGAAAGTAAATTATATTATGGTGGCGTTGTCATCTATCAAGGCATTTTTTTTAAGAATCCTACACCGGATGAGGAAAGCATATATTATTATAAATCTGGTCAACTTAAATACAATGGTGGCATCATGTATGACGTGAGAGATGGTAAAGGTGTTTCATTTTATGAGAATGGTGATTTAGAGTATTGTGGAAGTTTTGATTTAGGGATGTATGAAGGTGAAGGGTTGCTGTTTTATGAAAATAGTACTACAAGATATGATGGTGAATTTAAACTGGGGAACCGTTCTGGAAAAGGTAAACTGTATGACGGGGATTTCTTGATTTATGAAGGTGATTTCTTAAACGATAAATTTGAGGGACAAGGAAAACTATATGACAAAGGTGAACTGATCTATGAAGGAGAGTTTCCAAATGATGAGTATGATGGAGATGGCAATCCCATTGAACAGGAAACCAAGTAATCAGAAATAGATTAACAGGAGTATACGATGAAAAAACTAAAATTCTTAGTTGTATGTTTAGTAATTGTATTAGTGGGCGTTTTTCTCAATACGGGAGAGCGTCTATTCAAGTTTGACTTTGGTGAAACGGTTAACTTATCCCATTTTCAGCTGATGGCAGTGGATAACACTGGTAATATCTATGGTGTTTTTACAGAAGAAGTCGATAAAAATGAAGAATACAATATCACGCAACCTCATCAGTCTTTTATCATGAAGATCACACCTGCTAATAAAGTGGATGTGGCCATTGCACTTGATAAAACCAATCAGATTGTAAAAGGGATAGAGGTGGATGATACTGAGCGTATATATGTACATTATGTGAACTATCAATATGATATGTTACGAGTTGAATCTGAAGAGATTGTTATGTACTCGTCAAAAGGTATAGAAAAAAAAGGTCTATATAAGTATGAGTATGATTATGGTGAGATAGAAACAAATGAGCCATCTGAGAGGCTTGTAATTAAGACTTTAATGAAACTAGAGTCATTTATCAATGTTATCAAGTTAGAGTTAGAAGAACGCTTCAGATATTCTAATAAGGAAGTAGAAATTCATCAAACGGATACACCTTTATATGAAGTTGG
>JABXKX010000289.1 GCA_013619035.1 Peptostreptococcaceae bacterium | reverse complement strand
ATTAATAATTTTAGAATAGATCTTGAGAGTTTAGAATCTTCAATTGATTGAAGTTGTGTAAATCAGTAGAACTGTGGTATAATATGTGGTCAATAGGAGGCTATTATGTTAACGAAAAATGAGTGTTATGAAATAAAGATAATTGATTTGGGCGATAATGGAGAAGGTATTGGAAAAGTTGATAACTTTACTGTATTTGTTCACGGTGCTATACCAGGAGATTTAGTAAACGCTAAAGTGATTAAAGTAAAAAAACAATATGCTGTAGCATTAGTGGATTCAATTATTGAATCGTCTGATTATAGACAGATTCCTGAATGTCCATATGTCAAATGTGGAGGGTGTCAAACACAAATGATGACCTATGATGCTCAACTAAAAATTAAAAAGCAGCAAGTTGAAAATTCAATGAAACGCATTGGAGATTTAGATGTAGAGGTTTTAGATGTGATAGGCATGGAAGAGCCCATTGCTTATCGAAATAAATCTCAATATCCTGTTAGATTAGTTGATGGTGAAGTTAGAGTCGGTTTTTACAAACAAAGAACTCATGATGTTGTTAATATAGACAATTGTATGGTGCAACATCCTCTTATTAATAAGGTGATGAAATCACTAAAGAATAAACTAAACGATATTGATATTAAGATTTATAATGAAGAAAAACATAGAGGTATTCTTAGACATATCATTACTAGAATATCTTTTAAAACAGAAGATATCATGTTGATTTTTGTGACCAATTCAAAAGAAGAACAATCGGTTCTAAAAACACTTGGTGACTCATTGATTGAAGAATTCCCACAGATTAAATCTGTGATCCAAAACATCAATACGTCAAAAGGCAATCGAGTGATGGGTTATGAGAATATAACCTTATGTGGTCAAGATAAAATTGTAGATTATATAGAAGAGAACTCTTTTGAGATATCACCACTTTCATTTTTACAGGTGAATCCATCTCAGACAGATGTACTTTATAAACAAGCTTTAGAAATGGCAGATATAACAAAAGAAGATACCGTATTTGATGTGTATTGTGGTATTGGTACAATTTCATTATTTTTAGCTAAATCCGCTAAAAAGGTTATTGGAGTTGAAGTTGTTGAGGCTGCTATAGAAGATGCTAAAGAAAATGCTATTAGAAATAATATAAATAATACAGAGTTTATAATTGGTAAAGCAGAAGAAGTGATGCCAAAGCTGTATAAAACGGGATATAAAGCAGATGTTGTTGTAGTAGATCCACCAAGAAAAGGGTGTGAGATAGAAGTACTTCAGACCCTTCTTGATATGGCGCCAAAAAAGATAGTGTATGTGTCATGTAAACCATCGACACTGGCAAGAGATCTTAAGATTCTTTCTGAGAAGTATACAGTAGAAAGTGTACAGCCTGTAGATCTTTTCCCTCACACAACGCATGTGGAGACAGTTACATTACTAAAAAAAAGATAATTGATAGTTTTAAGAAGACTTCTTAAGATTGCTTAGAGGAGGACACGTTATGAAAATTTCGAAGAAAGATGCATTAAAATGGTTTGAATTTTTCTCGATATTACCAGAGGAAGAAGAGATATCTTCACTACAAGAGGAAATTGTATATTCTACTTTTGCTCAGATTGAGGCTGTGATTGATGATAGAAATGATAAGTTAATGTCTGAGATAAAAAATTTGAAAACTTTAGAAAATAGAACTTTCTATGTAGGTAATGATGAAAAATTTCCTAAGGGATGTCGTTCGTGTCTGATTGGTACTGGGTTGAGTGCGGTTAGGAAAACGAATAAATGTAATCTAGAGTGCAAATTTTGTTACAATTATGGACAACTAGATGATAGCGCTCCAATTGGAGAAGGCATTTGGGAGATTGGTGACACTAAATTCTATGAAAAGGATATTGATTTACTTCTTTCAATTCACGAAAAACCAACTGGTATAGCTTATGTTTATTTAGAGCCGTTTATTGAAATCGAAAAATACTATTCAGTTATTAAGAGATTTAGTGATGAACAGATCTATCAACATATGTACACAAATGGTACTTTGGCGACGGAAGATAATTTAAGAGCATTAGGTGAGGCTGGACTTAACGAGATTCGTTTTAACTTAGGTGCTTCTGATTGTTCTGATGATGTTATTGAAAATATTAGATTGGCAAAGAAATATATTAAAAACGTAGGTATTGAAACACCAATGACGCCAGAGTTTTTCGACACTTTTTTTGAGAAAAAACAAGCTATTCTAGATACCAAATTAGATTTCATTAATTGTGCAGAATTACATTTAAATGAGAATAACATTTATAATTATTTTGGGGATAACATGTATATTTCAAGGCTAGGTTATATATCTCCAACTTGGAGTCGGGAATTAACACTGAAATTTATGAAAATTGCAGATGATGAGAACTGGGATTTAGTCGTTCATGATTGTTCTAATTATACCAAGTTTGCTAGAGGTTTAAATCTTAACAGTAAGTCGGGTATGTGGTTCGGTGCAAGCAATTATTCTTGTGAGTTTTCTAAGATTCCATACGATGTATTTTTAGCTATTTTACGTGATGAAAATATCCGATTCTTAAGTGAAGAAGAATTACCTGAAGACTATAACATAGTAGCGTTAGATTACTAGAGTTTCCTTTTTATCCGTATTATAGAGATTTGAGTTATATGAGCAATACATTGAATAATAAAATTCAATTTAAAACAATATGATTAAACTTTAAAAGAACTTTATCTCGATTATGAGATGAAGTTCTTTTATTGTAAT
>JABXKX010000040.1 GCA_013619035.1 Peptostreptococcaceae bacterium | reverse complement strand
CCATTATAGCTTATATTTTAGTAGCGATTTTTAAACCATCCTATTTTGTAGAAGGACTCAAACAAAGTAAGTATTATTTCATAGAAATGCTACAAATTCTACCAGCGGTTTTTATATTAACCTCTTTAATTCAAACATGGGTGCCAACACCTGTTATCATGAAATACTTTGGTGATGGATCTGGCATAAAAGGGTATGGATTGTCATTTCTAATAGGTTCTTTATCTGCAGGACCTATATATGCAGCTTTTCCTGTCTGTAAAACTTTGTTTAAAAAAGGTGCAGGCATAAAAAATATCATCATTATTTTATCAACTTGGGCAGTTATAAAGGTACCCATGCTTATCAATGAAGCAAAATTCATGGGTATTGAATATATGATGGTCAGATGGGTGCTCACTGTAGTGGCCATTATGATTATGGCTATAATTGTTGGTCGAATTTTAAAACCAGCAGATATCAAGATGACCGAAGAGAAGATTGTGATTGATGATTCTGTTTGTATACTCTGTGGAAAATGTTTAAATGATTACCCTGATATCATTATAAAAACAGACAAAGGTTTTGCAATAAGTGATGATAAAGAAGTCCCTGAGGAGATAAAAAATGTATGTCCAGTTGGTGCAATAAGATAAAACTTAATGTCATAATTGTATGTTTATAAAGACAATAAAACATATATTATGGTATAATATATCTAATCAGTAGAGATTGGGAGGAAATATGCCAAGACCAACAAAGTGGCGGAAGATTTCTTTTATGCCGGAACATACTTTATTTAAACCATGTGGCGTACCAAAGAGCAAATTAGAGACGGTGACATTGAAATTAGAAGAACTAGAAGCGATGCGCCTTAAAGACATAGAAGGTTTAAATCAAGCAGAATGTGCAGAACTCATGTCTGTTTCCAGGCAGACTTTCCAGAACATTATCGAAAGTGCGAGAAAGAAAGTTGCACTTGCTTTAACCAATGGAAAAGGCATTCATATAACCGGTGGTAAATATACTTACAATATTTGTACCTATACTTGCCAGGCATGTGGAGAAGAATTTTCAATGAATTTTGAAGGGGAAGCAATATGCCCTGCTTGTGGTGCTGTAAATACTGAGTGTTTAAACAAGGAAAAATTCTGTAGGGAAAACTGTAAAAAAGATAGTTTATTATAATCAGCTTAATTTTTAAGCTGATTTTTTTGTACTTTATTAGGGTATAATGAATCAAGGAGATTTCACATGAAAAGACTACTCAAACAATTTCAATTGTATATCTTATTGATGTTCTTTTGGATGATCTTAAATGGTAACACAGACTTACAAGTATTGATTTATGGTACTGTTTTTAGTGTGCTTATCATAAAGATGACTTATCATGTCATGTTTGAATTAGATGATGATATTTTAAAACTACCTCCAACATGGCGATTTATTTGGTTTGGAGTGATTGTTTTAGGGTCAATAATAAAAGCTTCAATAATACATGTATTAAGAATAATAAAGAATGAAAGTAGTTATACGACTTTTGAAGTAGAACTTACTACAAATAATATTGTGATCATCACCTTAATTGCCAATGCAATTACTTTAACACCTGGAACTATCACATTAGATGTATCCGATCAAACTCTATCGGTTGTTGGATTTTCAAAACATCCTGGCGACATTGAAGAGATGAAAGCAGAGATTTTAGGTTATCAAAAACCGTTCTTATATAGGAGAAGATAATGTTAAAAACAACTATGATTGTTATCTTAATAACTTTAGGAATCGTATTTATCAGATTGATACGCGGTAAATCTATATGGGAAAAATTATTGTCACTCAATTTGATTGCCATTTTAACCGTTATGCTAATCATTACTTATGCAGTTGATAACCAACTGCAACTGGTGATGGATATTGCAATTGCCTATTCTATTATCGGATTTTTATCCTTGATATTATTAACAAAGTTTATAGCAGGAGGTCAAAAATGATTGCCAATATATTACTAGTTATTGCAATGGTATTTCTAATTGTGGGTGCGATAGGCATCAATAGATTAGAAGGTATTTTTCCGAAATTATTAACCAGTAGTCTAGTGGATACCATGGCTATGTTAACGTTGATATTAGCATTGATGATTAAATCAGGATGGAGTAGTATGTCTGTAAAACTGGGGATTGTGATGTTGTTTATATTGTTAACTAATCCAGTTATCAATCATGTCATTACACAAGCTGCACATGAGGAGCATAAACATGATTAAATATTCTTTGATGATTTTACTACTAAGCGTTACTTTAGCTGTTGTATTTGAAAAAAACAATAAACGTATCATCATATTCTTTTCTGTTTATTCATTGATTGCAGCCAGTTTGTATTTCTACAATCATGCACCAGATGTGGCTCTAGCAGAAATTGCAGTAGGTAGCGCCTTTATACCCCTTATATTTCTAATTGCCATTTCTAAACAAAGAACATTTACTGTGATGAAAAGATCTGAGAGACCATTTATGTATCAAGATTTGCTGACTGAGTTTTGTAAAAATGAAAATTTGAACTTAAAATTAATTGATTCAAGAGAAGTATATGAGGATGAGGCAAAGAGTATTCATGGTGCTTTTAGACGCCAGGATATTGATGTGATTATTGATTATAATGCGAAGAAGAAACGTTATGATATGACGTGTAAGGAATCCAATTTGATGATTGATAGATTTGAAAAATTAGCTTCAATACAACATGGTATACGTATTATAAGAACAACAGATGATGAAACTATAGATTAGGT
>JABXKX010000004.1 GCA_013619035.1 Peptostreptococcaceae bacterium | reverse complement strand
ATTACATATCTTGCAAATATAAAGTTTAAAGTCGCTCCCAGTGTTGCGCCAATATTAACAAATACAAGCCCTGGAATCAAACCAAATAATAAACCACCTGTAATGCTAAGCACAGCAGCCCCAGGTACACTAAACGCCACTGCACCAATATAAACCAACAAAAATATAAAAGCTGTTAAAACATAATTATTTTGCACCGCTTCTATTAAATCTGCTCTTTGTTCTAGAATATAATTTGTATTTAGATATGTATCTAAACCTGCAACTCTAAAAACAATAATAAGAAGCAGTAATCCAACACCTATCGCTATTTTCTTTTTCATTTGATCTCCTCTGTTAATCTATGCATTTTTATATAATTAATATACAGCCTCAAGACAAAAATAGTGCTCATTGAGCACTAAAAAAAACTTCCACAATATCTAAATCAAGATGATCAGAAATATCATGACCATAATAAGTATACGTGATGATGCCTTTTTCATCAATTAAAAAATCAGCTGGTACAGTCGTTTTTGGTCCCATCGAACGACTGATCTGAAACCCTTTTTTATAGGCTTCCAATAGTGTTTTTAATCGCAGGGCTCCTATAATGTAAGCCATCAGACTTGTATCAACACCATATGCTTTATAATACTTTCTTTCATAATCTGATCCAATTGGAAACTCAGGGCTCTGCTGACCTACATAAGTCATCATATCTTCCTCAGTGGATTGGAATATCCCAATCATTTGATTGTCTAGATTCAAATGCCTATGAAGATCTATCAAAAAACTCACTCTTAAATTACAGAACGGACACGAGGCGTAACGATAAAAGGACAACATGAATTTCTTGCCCTTCATCATCTCAAGGTTATAAACCCTACCATCTAGAGATTTCAGTTCAAAATCAGGTGCTTTCTCGCCTACTTCTAATTTCATATACACCTACTTAAATAGTGGCGGTACCTTACATTCTACTATTTCAACTTTTTCCCAAACGCGTTGTTTAACATACGCTTCATTTTCAACATAAGCTTCTACGTATTTCCTTGAGTCCATCTCCAATATAATTGTTGAGCCACACATTTCACCTGCTTCATTTAACATGGCTGCAGCATATAAGATCTCTCCTTTTTCTTTCATAGAGACGACATTTTCCATATGTGCCTCTCTGGCATTCATTCTTCTATCTAAAGCATTTTCATCTGTGAAATCATATCCAGTTACTAAAAAATTCATATTATACCTCTCTGTATTCATAATATATTTTTTCGATTTCTTCTTGGCTTTCAAAGAAAGCATTCACCATATCAGGATCAAAGTGAGTACCTGATGACTCTTTAATTATACTATAGCTTTTTTCAAGTGAAAAGGCTTCTTTATAAGGTCGTTTAGATGTTAGTGCATCAAAGACATCTGCTACTGTACAGATTCTAGCCGCAACTGGTATTGCTTCACGTGCCACTTGCTCAGGATAACCTGAACCATTAAATTTTTCTTGATGGAAATGTGCAATATCTTGTGCCATTTTAAAGTACATAATATTGTATTTAGAAAATCTTTCATTAATCGCTTTTAAGACTCTAGCACCTTCACAAGTATGCATTTTCATTTGTTCGAATTCTTCTACTGTCAGTTTTCCTGGTTTTAAAAGAATATGATCTGGTACGGCAACCTTCCCAATATCATGCATTGGTGCCGCCAATAAGATATTTTCTATAAATTCTACATCAATAACATCTAGATGCATGCCTTTTTCAAATAATCTTTTTGAAATCACTTGAGAGTACATACTCATACGTGTCAGATGACGTTTGGTTTCTGGATCTCTTGACTCAGTTAAGTCTGCCAAACCACTAGTGACGATGTTAAGTAAATCTTTAAAAATTAAACTCTTATAAAATGCAAAGCTCACTTTATTGGATAAACCTGATACAAATTTTATATCCACATCAGAATAGGCGGTCCTTTTGTAAAATGTGGCAAAACCTAAATAGACTTGATTCGCATGAATTGGCATAATAAGAGTTGTTGGCGAATCACAAATAATCTCCTCATAATAAGCAATGTTCTCAACAACAGTAACACTCAAACTATCTGAGTGTAACACGACTGAGTTCTCAAATGCATCTGTATAAGAAATTGTAATTTTTTCTAATTCAACAAAATGATTAAATTCTTCTAATAGTTCAGTTAATACCACCCTCAAATTATCTTCACTTAAGATCTTATCTTCTAATCTGCCTATAACATGTTTGTTTTCAATAAATCGATTAAAGTCTTCAAATAATTGTTGAAATTCATCATCCGCTTCTCGTTCTAGAGAAACATCAAAATTACCTGAACCCATTTCCTTAAAGACGTTTCTAATCGCGAAGATTGGATCTTGAATGGATTTCTTAACAAAATAAACCAACCATCCAAAGATAATTAGTGTTAATACCAATGTTCCCATTTGAAGTAAAGAAGATATTTTTTTCTGACGCTCGGCTTCTTCTCTACAGAGTTTTGTAATCAAATCAACATCGCTAATCAGCATGTAATTCATCGCTTTAAAGTCATTAACCATTGATACATAACTCTCGTTGATCTCAGTTTCGGGTTGTATTAAAGCTTGAATTTCTTCATAAGCATTATCCCAATTTTTCCTGGCTTCAAGCACGGCTTTAATAAAGATAATTTCAAAGTCACCTTCGAATTTCAATGCTTGTATTTTGTTGTTATAATAATATTCACGTTTTTGAAACGCTTCTAATACTTTTTCAACACCAATCTTATACTGTTCAATAT
>JABXKX010000465.1 GCA_013619035.1 Peptostreptococcaceae bacterium | reverse complement strand
GTAGATCGTTCTTGAACTTTAATTCAAAAAAAGTGTCTGTTAAAAATCGTTTATGTTAAAAGTTATATGGTATTTATAGGCAAAAACTGATACAATTGTGTGGAGTTGTTTTGTAAATGGGAGGAAGTATATGTTCGGGAAAAAACGCAATGAGATGAAAGAAATGCTAAAGCTTTATCAGGAATTTGATTATTTTGGTTTAAAAGATTTTCAAGCCGGTGATGAGATGGCAAAAGCTTATAAAGAAATTCTACTACTAGGATTATCTGAAGGTAGAACCATTGTTATTGCAAACAATAAGATGATTAGTACAGTTCCTAAAACAGGCGCTATATCACTTCAACTGGATTTGTTTGCAGATAATTTTAAGTATGATTCAAACAAGGTATCTAGTTTGATGTCCAGTACATTTAATGCTGTGGATACTACTAATAATAATGTTCATGAAATTGTTGAAACTGTTGAAGATCAAAGAAAACACATTGATGATATTGCAGAGTCTGGTACGAAAGTGTCTGAAAATATCAATGATAATACAACAAAGCTAAATAACATCAGTCAAGGAAACCAACAGATATTACAGATTACTGATACACTTGATGAAAATATGCAATCACTGCAAAAAATGTTAGGTGAAATCAGTTTTATTGTTGATTCTGTTAATGATATAGCAGAACAAACCAATCTTTTGGCACTGAATGCTTCGATTGAAGCAGCTAGAGCTGGAGAACAAGGTCGTGGATTTGCAGTTGTTGCTGAAGAAATCAGAAAACTAGCTGAAAATACAAAAGAACAATTGGATCAAATGAATGCATTCACAAAAGAAATTGATGAGAAATCTAGAAGTAGTGTGAAAAGTGTTGTGGAGACAAGAAGTGCAGTCAGTGAATTGACCAATGATTATGATGAAATAACAAAATCATTTGATGAGAGTCAGATTATGGTGGATCAAATTATCTCAAGCATACAAGGTGTTGCATCGTTTATGCAGGAGTTAACTGCTTCTACTCAAGAGATTAGTGCTTCCATGAATGTTATCACAGAAGAAACAGGAAATATCTCTAACTTTGGTTCAACACTAAAAGAATATGCTGATACATCTGAAAATATGAAAAATGACTTAGATAGTATTGGAGACGAATATGTTGAGATCGCAAGTCTTCTAGTTGAGCCACTGAATAATGGTAGTCATACCATGTCCAATAAAGATGTATTAAGTCATTTGGATCGATCTATTGCAGGTCATGTTAAATGGATGGCAGATCTTAAAACAATAGTTGATACAAAACATATTCATGCTTTACAAGGTGATGGTAATAAGTGTGCCTTTGGTTATTTCCATAATGCTATAAATCCTAAAAATGAGTCAATTTTAAAAGTTTGGTATAAAGTAGATAAACCACATAAAGAACTTCATAACATTTTATCTAAGGTAAATAACAGTATCAAATCAGGTGATTCTGTGAGAGTAAACAAATTATATGCTGAAGCTGAATCTTTGTCTAGAGAAGTTCTTGGTTACATGAACGAACTTAAAGTTATTGTGAAAAATTTTGGACCTGAAGAAAACATCTTAAAAAAATAATGAAATCATATATTAATGAGAACTCTGAATACTGACATATAGTCTGGTGTTTAGAGTTCTTATTTTTTTGAAAACAATGACACGTTAGGTGATTGGAAACTATTCATTTGTGTTATTATTTTGTCTTTTGGTACAAATACAAGATGAGGGAACTCAGATAATCTACCTATAGATAGATCAGAATAGAGTCTAATAATTTGATTAGGATTGAGATGAGATTTTACTCAAAAAAACCGATGTCATATGTAGGGGTAACATCGGTTTTTTTATAGTGTTTATAGTGATAATAAGGATTTTAAGGAGTTCTCATCAAGTTCATTAATGATACAAACCGCCAACTTGACTGTGTTTTCAAAGTCTTTGAAGTTAGCATATGAATGGTGTGTATGAATGTATCTAGAAGGAATTCCAAGGACTAGAGTGGGAATACCTTGATTGGATAAATGAATTTTACCCGCATTTGTCCCTCCAGACAATCTAACAGCATCTTGGTATGGAATATCATATTTATCTGCAACTTGATGTGCTAATTCGATGAACCTATGATGGGCAACATAAGAGTTGTCTCTAAATCTAATCTGTGGTCCTTTACCAAGTACCCCTTGAGCTAAGGTATCATCTAAATAAACATCATCGGCAGGTGTGCCTTCAAAGACAATTGCCAAGTCTGGTTTCACTTGTCTTGCTGTTACCATAGCGCCACGTGTACCAACTTCTTCTTGAACGGCGAGAGCGCCAACTATGTTTATATCTTTTAGCTCAGGTAGCTGATTTAAAGCGGTTATCACAGCAGCACAGCCTAATCGATTATCAAAAGCTTTACCCATCATGATGTTGGTATCCGGATTATAGTTAAATTCTACCGAAGGCACGATTGGTGCTCCAACACTGATATGATACTGCTTTAAAACTTCTTCTCGTGATGAAGCACCAACATCAATAGATAAGTCTTCTAAAGTAATTTTCTTATTCTTTTCTTCTGCTGTCATAAAATGTGGTGGCTTGGATGTTACGATGCCTTTGATATAGTCTCCGTTATTATTTTTGATTGAAACCAAATGAGCAGGAAGGTTATGTGTAATCCAGCCTCCTAAAGGTATAAATTTAATCAAACCATTTTGTGTGATGCTTTGAACCATAAATCCGACCTCGTCTAAATGAGCATCTAACATAATCGTAAAAGGTTTTTGTTTAGATTCTTTTCTAATATATGTATTCATTAAAGAATCGGTATGAACTTCTAAATCCTGACACTGCTGTGTTACAAGGTTAACAACCAAGTCTTCATAACCTGGGGCACCATTACAATTGGATAACGCTTTAATTAATTCTATTTGATTCATGATGAACTCCTTTCAAAAGTACCTGTTTTTTTTATGATGTTGTTTTCGATTAAAAATTGTCCTTTTGCCATGACATGTACAATATCCAATGATTGATTGAAAAAAATCATATCCGCATCAGAATTTTCTGCTATAACACCTTTATTAGGATATTGACCTATCGATTTGGCAACGTTGGAAGTACAGATGGGCAAAACCTCTTCAAGGGTTCTATCCATTTCTAGTAAAGCTTTTATGGTTTCATAAAGAGTTTTTGGGGAGCTAACACCCATACCGACCACTTCTTTTTGTTCATTCCATTTAGGTGAAGAACCATTTGCGTCCGAGCTTAAAGTGATATGGCCAGCAGGCAATGACTGTAGAGCATGTGATAGTTTTAAAAGTGGCTCTTTATTTAGACTTGCTGTAAAATCAATCATGCCACCCATTTGTGCAAATTTTAAGGCATCATCATATATCTTTTGAACATGAGTTGGTTTAAACAATCCAATGGGTAAAGACGTTTCCTCTAGGAGCTTATAAACATGATTTAATGATTGTTCATCCTGCCCCATATGTAAATGTATGTAACCTTGTTTATTAGAGATCATTGACGCGAGTCTAACTTGTGTTGCAGCTCTTTTGAATTCCTCATAACTGATATATGAAGCCCTATGATCTGAAATAGCGAGTTTTAAACCCAGTATTTCATTGACAAAAACAATATCTTTTTCAACAGAACCGGTTAAGGTAATTGAAGGGTATCGATACCCACCAGTCAAACAAAATGCTGTGATGCCTTCTTCGTTTAGTGCTTTGGTCTTAGCGAGTAAGTTTTCTATATTTCTTGTATAAACATCGGTCCCTAATAAACCGACCACTGTTGTAATGCCACAAGAAGTAAGTTCGGATAATTGAACTTCAGGTACACGTGTTGTAAATCCTCCTTCACCACCACCACCTGTAATGTGAACATGTTGGTCAATGAATCCTGGTGTTAAGATCAACTGATTGCCATCAATAACTTCTGCTTGGTCGAATGGTTTGATGAAGTCACTGATTTTTGAAATTTTATCACCGACAATGAGAATATCTTTAATACCGATGTTCTCTGGTGCATAGATATGAATATTTTTTATTAATTTAATCATAATAAGCCTCCTGGTATAACATAAAGCAAGTTACTTGCCAACTTCTTTTACATAAGCTACCATGAGAGTAGAATAATAATAAACTAGGATTAAGGTGAAATAATGAAAAATAAATTAACTGTAATTGCGCTCAAAAGTAAAACACTTAAAACACTCACCAATTATTTTAAAGAAATCCTTTCTGACTATTTAGAGGTAATTGGTTATTTGGGTCATGAGTATGTGCCAGAAAAAGATGATAGCCAAGTTGTCGTGTTATCTGGAGAAAAGGTATGGAGAGAACTGGGTGATAAACTCAGTAATAAACAATGTTTTAGCAGTGAGAGAGAGTTGGATTATAGAAACTTGAATCAGCTCACAATGATTAAACCGTTTACCAATGTTTATGTTGTTACCGATGATCAAGAGGGTGCAATAAATGCTACGGATAGCTTAAAGAAGTTGGATATCAACCAATTGAACTATATTCCTTTCTATCCTGGGGCTGATATCCTAGAAGGTGTTCATACAGCTGTTACATTAGGAGAAATGCAATATGTCCCTAATACTGTCCAAGTCAAAATTGACTTAGGGACTAGAATTCCGAGTATTTCAGCAATTATAGATATTTGTAATGTGTTTCACATTCCACCGCAGGTAATCAATGCAATCAGTAACAGTTATATGTCAAATCACATACAGTTATTAAAGACGAATCACCTGCATTTACAAAGTATTCATGATACTGAACAAGTTGTTAGAAGTGTCTTTAACAATTCAAAAGATGGTATGTGTTTGATAGATCATAATGGTTTGGTAAAGACGGTCAGCACCACCTTTTTAGGGATGTTAAAATTAGGTGATGCCAACATCATCGGATGTGATATCACTGAGTTATTAGAAAGCTCAGGTGTCTCTCAAACCTTTGAAGATTTTTTATATGAACCAGTTGTTATTAAAAATAGAGAGGGTAGAGAAATTTTAATTAATACCACTGAAATGAACCTATCCAATAATAAAGCAATACTGATTTATTCGAGTTATACATCTGATATCAATGCTATGGAAGTCATTATTAGAAAAAATAAAGATCATAAACTTAATAAGGAACGTTATGATTTTTCAAGTTATCTCACACGGGATAATGAGACTTTGGAAATGATAGAAAAAACAAAACGGCTATCACTTAATGAATCAACTATTTTGATACAGGGTGAGTCTGGAACAGGCAAAGAGATTTTAGCACAATCAATTCATAATGCTTCTACTAGAAGAAATCAACCTTTTGTACCGGTTAACTTTGCAGGTATGCAGTCAAATTTATTGGAAAGTGAATTATTTGGTTATGTGGATGGTGCATTTACAGGTGCTGTAAAAGGCGGCAGTAAAGGTTTGTTTGAAATGGCTCATAAAGGTACTATTTTCTTTGATGAGATTGGGGATGCACCCATGAGTTTCCAAGTCCGTTTACTTAGGGTATTACAAGAGCAAGAAATTAGAAGAATAGGGGATTCAAAGCGTATCCCTATTGATGTTAGAGTTATTGCTGCAACTAATAAAGATCTGTTTTCAATGGTTAAGAACAATGAGTTTAGAGAAGATCTGTTTTATCGTATTTGTGTGATACCAATAGATACAGTGCCAGTCCGTGAAAGACCTTCTGACATATTATATATTATGAATTATTTTATAAAAAAACAGATGAATGATAATCAAATGACGGTACAACATTTTTGCTCAAATGATGTGATTAAGTTCTTTGAGTCGTATAAATGGACTGGTAATGTAAGAGAGATCATTAATGTTGTGACTTACATGATTGCAATGAAGAGTGTCCATAAAATCACATTAATTGATTTACCGAAGTATATGTTTAAAGGTGACTCGATAGTAGTTGAAACGTTATCATTACACGAACATGCTATTTTATCTATTATAAAGAACACACCTAAAATCGGCAGAAAAAATATTGCCAACAGGCTTAAAAGTAATGATATGGATATGAGCGAAGGTAAGATTAGAACTTATTTAAAGAATTTGAGTGAACTTCAGTTGATAAAAATAAATAATACAAGAGGTGGTTGTGTGATAACAAACCATGGTGAGTTGTTGTTAAATAAGATTAATAATTAGGCTATTAGGTTGTTTTGGTTTATTCGAAACAACCTAATAGCTTTTTTTTACATGGACTTATGGATGTCATTCACAAAATATACACCCTATTGTTTTGGCATCAATATTGCAACTCTTATACATAACTGATGAAACAGTATATTTATAGGAGGGCAAAATGGCAAAAAAATTATTAGTGATGTTGGTCGTGTTAGCAATGACATTTGCAAGCATTGGATGTTCATCAAATAACAACGTAACATTGAATGATGTATCAGGTACGGGAAATGATGCAGCAACTGAAAGTACCAGTGCTCAAGAAACAACAACACAGGATCCAACAAGAGAATTAACGATAGGACTTGCAGGTGATGCGTATTCATTAGATCCGTATCCTCTGAATGAAACAATTACAAATGGAATTAATCATCATATATTTGAACCGCTAGTAAGAAAGAATCCTTCTTTACAAAACGAAGGTGTACTAGCAGAATCTTGGGAAGTAAATGATGATGGTACAGTGTGGACTTTCAAATTAAGAGAGGGTGTAAAATTCCATAATGGTAATACCTTTGACGTTAACGATGTTTTGTATACATATGAGAGAGCTTTAACAGATATGTCTGCTTTTAAAGGTATGTTATCTACTTTAGACAGTATGAGAGCGATTGACGATTATACATTTGAAATGACAATGATTCAACCAAATGTTTTATTGTTATCTCAGATCAACTCATTGGTTATTATGGATAAAGAGACATGTGAAGGTTTATCTGATGAAGAGATAGCTTTAACTCCAGTAGGTACTGGTATGTACAAACTGGTAGAACATGTCAGAGAAGATAGAGTTGTATTTGAAAGAAATGAAGAGTATTGGGGTGAAAAACCAGAAGCAACAAAAGTAACTTATAAACCAATCACAAATGAAGGTACAAGAACTGCGAACATCATCTCAGGTGCTGTGGATATGATTACAGATGTACCAGTAAGAGATACTGTAATTATTGAAACCGATGATAAAATTAAAATTATGGATGCACCGAGTTTAAGAGTTATTTATCTAAACTTAGCAGGTTGGACTGCTACTCCTAGTTTAGATTCTGAAAAACCTATGAAGTCACCAGATGGTTCAAATCCATTCCAAAAAATTGAGGTTAGAGAAGCGATCTATCGAGCAATTGATGAAGAGACAATCATCAAGCAAGTTATGAACGGTTTTGCTGTGCCGGCGGCTACGTATATCCCAGAAGGATTTAATGGCTATAATCCAAATGTAAAACGATTATCTTTTGATCCTGAAAAAGCAGAGGCGTTATTAGATGAAGCCGGTTATCCTAAACAAGATGATGGTTATAGATTTGAGATTACATTAGATGCCTCAAATGATCGTTATGTAAATGATGGTGATATTGCTGCAGCTGTAGCAGGATATTTAGAAAAAGTAGGTATTAAAGTTAACATCAACTTGATGTCTAGAACGGTATTCTTTAGTTATATCAGTGCGTCAAACAAAACTGGAGACAATACACATCTTTGTATGACTGGTTGGGCTGATAGTGGTGGAGAAAGTACACTTATGGGCATGGATATGATTTACAGTAAAACACAAGATGGATCAGTTAAAGATGGCTTTGGTGGTGTTAATAGAGGATTCTATACCAATGAAAAAGTGGATGCTTTAGTAGATCAAGCCATGTCAACTACGGATGAAGTTAATAGAGATCAAATCATGCAAGAAGCTTGGCAAATAGCAGCAGATGATATTTCTTATATTCCACTTCATTTCCAAAAAGATATTTATGCGGTAAGTGATAGAATTACATACACACCAAGATACAACAAGTATGTTTATGCTTGGGATGTAACATTTAATGACTAATCAAAGAGAGGGACTTGTCCCTTTCTTTAAGATTCTATAATTCGATTTGGGGGGAATATGTTAAAGTACATCGTAAAGAGATTCGGTCAATTGGTGATTGTCTTGTTTATCGTCTCAATTTTGGTTTTTTTCTTAACAAGTATTGTAGGTAATCCTTTAGATTTACTGGTGAGAGAAAATGCAACGCCACATGAAGTAGAAGTAGCAAGACAATACTTAGGTTTAGATAAACCTTTGTATGTTCAATATTTTAGATTTATGAAAAACGCATTACAAGGAGATTTTGGTTTGTCTTATATGTACCATCAATCTGCTTTGAAAATGATTGCAGAGAGGTTCCCTGCAACACTTGAAATGGTATTTGTGGCCATGATTATTTCCATATTTGGAGGGGTTGGCTTTGGTGTATATGCTGGTGCTTATCCTAAACGGAGAAGCAGCAAGATTATCATGACTTGTTCGATTGCGGGAATATCTTTACCTTCCTTCTGGATTGGTATGGTGATGATTTTTATATTTGGGCTTAAACTAGGGTGGTTTCCGGTTTCAGGACGGGGTGAGGTCGGTATGATATTCGGGATAGAAACCAGCTTGGCAACCTTAGATGGTTGGCATCATATAATTTTACCTGCACTGACACTTGGTATGGGATCTGTTGCAAGTGTCATGCGTTTAACGCGTGCAGGGATGCAAGAAAATATGAAACAAGATTATGTAAAATTTGCGCGAGCAAAAGGTGTGAAAAATCATAAAGTATTATTTGGACATGCTTTAAAAAATACTCTGATTCCTGTCGTGACTATTTTCGGTATGCAACTGGGTTCATTGATTGCATTTACGACAATCACTGAGACAATCTTCGCATGGCCAGGTATGGGTAAGTTAATCATCGATTCTATCAACTCGGCTGATAGACCGATTATCTCTGCTTATATTCTGTTTGTTGCCATGATGTTTGTTGTCATCAATTTCTGTGTTGATATTTTGTATACCGTTATTGATCCAAGAATTGAAATATCATAGGAGGATATCATGAGTGAATTAGTCATAAAAGAAACAAAATTAAATAAAATGTTACAATCAGAAACCTGGTACAATTACAAACATTCATGGACTGCTAGGATTGGTAGTTTCTTAATCATATCAATCGTACTCATTGCACTCTTTGGTCCGTTTATTGTACCTCAAGATCCCTATAATCTAGCAGAGTTATCATTAGAAAACGCCTATTTACCACCAGTATGGGAAGAAGGGGGACAAATGCCATTTCTTCTTGGTACAGACCAACAAGGTCGTGATATTGTAAGTGCCATGGTTTATGGTAGTCGTGTTTCTTTGTTTATAGGTATTGTTGGAACTTTGATGGCAAGCCTATTTGGTATCACTATGGGTTTATTATCAGGTTATTTTGGTGGTAAAGTGGACAGTATTATCATGAGAATCGCTGATGTACAGTTGTCATTTCCATCTCTTTTAATCGCTTTGTTTTTAATGACCATTATTGGTCAAGGGGTACTGAATATCCTAATTGCGCTACTTTTGGTAGGCTGGGTAAGGTATGCAAGAACCGTAAGAGGTGCGACCCTATCGGTTATTCAGAACGAGTATATAGAAGCGACTAAAGTCATTGGTTTATCTCATATTAGAGTCATGTTAAAACATGTTTTACCTAATGTTCTAACATCAATTATTGTACTTTCAACCATTCAAGTCGGTGGTTTTATTTTAACGGAAGCAACTCTGTCGTTTTTAGGTATGGGTGTTCCGATTACAAAACCCTCTTTAGGGATGTTGTGTAGTAATGGTTTTTCAGTATTGTACAGTGGCTTATGGTGGGTTTCTATATTCCCTGGCCTGTATATTATGATGATTGTATTTGGGATTAACCTTATGGGTGACTTCTTACGTGATGAATTTAATCCGAAACTGAAATAGGGGGCAGCAATGAAAAATATATTAGAAGTAAAAGGACTTAAAACCTATTTCCATACATTTAAAGGTGTTGTTAAAGCGGTAGATGATGTTAGTTTTTCATTAAAAGCTGGAGAAATACTTGGATTGGTTGGTGAATCAGGTGGAGGTAAGTCGGTTACAGGATTTTCTATTATTAAACTGATTGAAGAACCGGGTCAAATAGAAGCAGGTGAAATACTGTTTAATGGCGAGGACCTAGTGAAATATAGTGAAAAGGATATGTCTTCTATCAGAGGTAAAGATATTGCAATGATTTTTCAAGATCCAATGACATCTTTAAATCCTGTTTATACCATTAAAAAGCAAATGGAAGAAGTTTTGATATTACATCAAAGTCATATGAATAAACAGGAACGTAAAGAGAGATGTATTGAACTCTTAAAGGATGTTGGTATCAGTAATGCTGAAAGTCGTCTGAAAAATTATCCCCATCAGTTTAGTGGGGGTATGAGACAGAGGGTGGTTATAGCAATAGCATTAGCAGCAAACCCTAAATTAATTATTGCTGATGAACCAACAACTGCATTGGATGTGACAATACAGGCTCAGATATTAAAATTGATGATGAAATTGGTTAAAGAACATCAATGTGCTTTGATACTTGTCACTCATGATTTGGCTGTTGTATCAGAAGTTGCAGACAGAATCAATGTGATGTACTGTGGCAAGATTGTTGAATCGGGTACAAAAGAAGATATCATGTTTGATCATGCACATCCATATACCAGTGGATTGATTGGATCAATTCCTAAAATAGATCAAAAACAAGATAGACTGGATACGATAGAAGGCATCGTACCCAATATGTTTGAGTTGCCAAAAGGGTGTAATTTTGCACCTAGATGTAAAAGACTCTTGCCTATTTGTTTAGAAATAGAACCAAAACCAAAGACAATTAACGGTGACCATATTGTAACCTGTCACAATCCGTTACTAGGAGGTGAGTAGATGAGTTATATATTAGAAGTCAATAACTTGGTTCAGCAGTTTGATTTGAATAAGGGTATATTAGATAAAATCAAGTTACGAAAAGGTAAATTTTGCATAGAAGAAAAAGTTGTGCATGCAGTGAATGATATCAGTTTTAAAATCAAAAAAGGTGAAGTGTTTAGTTTGGTTGGCGAGTCTGGTTGCGGCAAGTCTACAACTGCTAGAACGGTTATAAAACTATTAGAACCACATGATGGTGAAGTCATATTTGATGGTTTGAAGATATCTGAATTGACAAGACAACAAATGGTGAAACAAAGAAGTAAAATGCAAATGATTTTTCAAGATCCTTATGCATCATTAAATCCAAGACAAAAGGTCATTGATATTTTAATGGAACCTATGTTATTTCACGAGAAAGCAAAAGATAAAGATGAAGCACGAAAGAAGTGTTTAAGCATCTTAGAAAAAGTGGGCATTAGAGCAGAACAATCAGAGCGTTATCCACATCAGTTCAGTGGTGGTCAACGTCAAAGGATTGGTATAGCAAGAGCACTCGCTGTAGAACCAGAATTTATTGTTGCTGATGAACCGGTTTCAGCTTTGGATGTTTCCATACAAGCACAAATACTGAATCTTTTAATGGATTTAAAAGATGAGTATCAATTTTCTTACTTATTTATAGCCCATGACTTATCTGTTGTAAAGCATATCAGTGATAAAATTGGGGTAATGTACCTTGGAAAAATAGTGGAAAAAGGCACGACCGATGATATCTTTAAAAGACCTAAACATCCGTACACTCAAGCATTATTTGATGCACTTCCAAGCCTAGAAGGCAATAACTTGATTCATTCTAAAGGCATTGAAGGTGAGATACAAAGTCCGATTAATTTACCAAAAGGTTGTTTCTTTTATGAAAGATGTGAAAAACGGATAACCAAATGTCAATTGGAAAGACCTGTTGATGTGGAAGTGGCTACCGGACATATTGTTTCATGTCACCTTTATGGTAACAACGATGAATAAAATAATAGACAAGTATGCAAAACAGCTGATTCAATTGAGTTTAATGCTTCATGAACATCCAGAGATTGCTTTTGAAGAAGAAAAAGCCTATCGGTGGTTGACTGAGTTTCTAAGACATGAAGGATTTGAAATTACTGAAAAAGTAGGGGGATTAAAAACAGCCTTCATTGCGACATATGACACAAAAAAAGAAGGCCCTCATTTAGCTTATATAGCAGAGTATGATGCTTTAAAGAATATTGGACATGCCTGTGGTCATAACCTTATTGCAACCATGTCTGTTGGTGCAGCATTAGCGCTCAGTCAATCAAAGGATGCAAAAGGTGTAATTCATGTAATTGGTACGCCAGCTGAAGAAGGTGGTGGTGGCAAAATCATGATGTTAGATCAAGGTGTATTTGATGAGATAGACTTTGCGCTGATGATTCATCCCTCTACAGAAAATCTGATCATGAGAGGTGGACTAGCAACGAGAGGATATACCATAAGCTATTCCGGTAAATCAGCACATTCCTCATCACCAGAAGAAGGGATTAATGCGCTAACTTCAGTTTTAAATACCTTTTATATGATTGATCAAGAAAGAGGAAAAATGCCCATTGGTACCAATATTAATGGTATTATTTTAGAGGGGGGTGTTGCATCAAATGTGATACCCAATGAAGCGTCCTGTAAGTTTAGTGTAAGAGCAAGGACCATGAGGGATTTAGAAGATGTCATCAATAGGTTAGATAATATTGTAAGCAATATTGATCATAATAACAAGACAAGCTCAAAAATAAAAAAAGGTATTGTTTATGCTGAAAGGTATCCCAACAAACCTATGGCAGAAACTTTAAAACAACATATGAAACACTATGATATTCATATGAATTATCCTAGAGCTAATATGAAACTGGGTTCCTCTGATATCGGTAATGTCAGTATAAAGTTACCAACAATTCATTCTTACTTAAATATCTGGGATGAAGAAGGGGATAAACCTATAGCTCATGATAGCAGTTTTACAGAAGCAGCAAAGTCAGAGTTTGCTTTAAAGAAAATGTTGATTGGTGCAAAAGCACTCGCTTATACAGGTGAAAGTATTTTAAAGGACGAACAGTTACAACTAGATATAAAAGCTTATCATAAATCTATTGACCCTCAATCAACTTAAACAGTTGATGAGGGTATTTTTATATGTGTTAAGGGGTAGTTTAAGATTTGGAAACATCGGTTCTTTGAATCTAACGTTAGCATGTGTTAGAATTAGTTAGAAGGTAAAAAGGAGACTTTATGTATATTGAAACTGATCAAATAGAGCTTAAACAAAGGTATACAAATGATATAGCAAAAGAAGTCATTGCATTTTTAAATACTAGTGGTGGCACTATTTATATTGGGATCAATGATGATGGTGAAGTCGTTGGAGTGGATGATCAAGATGAGACACTTTTAAAGGTATCAAATCTCATCCATGATACGGTTGTTCCTGATGCGCTTTCATTTATTCGCATAGATATATATGATGATTGTATTATTCGAATTCAAATCATGGAAGGTACTAATAAGCCTTACTATTTAAAGCGTAAAGGCTTAAGACCAGAAGGTGTTTATGTCAGGATAGGTACTTCATCTAGACCATCAACGGAAACGGGTATTCAACAAATGTTAATGTCCTCATATACCATTAGCTATGAAGAACAACTATCTAAGAAACAGGACTTAACTTTTGAGACCATGAATGAAGTCTTTAGTAGTAATAAGTTAGCTTTAAAAAGTGAACAAATGAAGAGTTTGAAGCTCGTTAATACGAGTGGCGATTATACGAATCTTGCTTACCTTCTGTCTGACCAATGTATGCATAGTCTAAAAGTTGCTGTTTATAAAGGTGCTTCTGAATATGATTTTCAAGATAGAAGAGAATTTGGCGGTTCGTTATTCAAAATACTAAAAGATACATTAGATTATATAGAGGTTAACAATAATTTAAAGTCACAAATAGAAGGATACAGGAGAATTGATAGCCGAGATTATAAACCTGAAGTTATTCGTGAGGCCGTTTTAAATGCTATCATTCATCGTGACTATTCTTATAGTGGTTCAATATTAGTCAATATTTATGAAGATCGCATGGAAATCACTTCTTTAGGTGGATTGGATTATGGTTTAACATATAAGGATTTAAGTATGGGGATCTCTCAGACGAGAAATCCAAGTCTTGCACAAATCTTTTATCGCCTAAGATTTGTAGAAGCATATGGTACTGGATTAAAGAAAATTCAATATGAATACTCTGATTATGATTTTTCTAAACTTGTGAAATTATCAGATCATGTTTTTAAAGTGATCTTATGGAATAAGAATTTAACATCACAGATAGTTAAAAAATCAGAAGATGATTACTTTACCAAGCAGATTGATCCAAGTATAAATGAGTTCTTAAAACAATATTCTATATTTACAAGATTGGAACTTCAAAAGTATTTACAGGTGGGTCAAACCAAGGCTGGTCTAATCATCAATGAGCTATTAAACAACAGAACAATTAGCAAGATTGGAAAAGGGAAAGCAACTAAATACTTAATTAAATAATAGAATCAGAAGTATCTCAACGAGAGTTATTAATGTGAGATTATAGAAACTTTCTGAATCATTATTCTAATTTATTAAGAACTCTCATGACTTGTGTATTTTCACAGTTAGTAGGGTTCTTTTAGTTTGGATTTAAGATCTCTTATCATTTGCGATTGTCAAATAAACAATAATAATAATTCGTATGGAAGGATATCAAACTTGTTTAAGCTGCAAAAGATTCTGCTTTAAAAACGATCAAATATAAAGATACATATAACAATTACAATTG
>JABXKX010000610.1 GCA_013619035.1 Peptostreptococcaceae bacterium | reverse complement strand
CTCTAGAACTTTAAAAACTGATATCTATAAAGCTCAATTGGTATATTTTTGAACTCCTCAGGTAATCATAAATCATTAACCCACCCAAATCAATACCATTCCAGCAAAAATGATTATTCATACCAGACTTGGTTTGATTTACTTAAAGCAATGACAATCATTAACAAGAATAAAACTATTGAAACAATTGTTAATTTGAGTTTACGATACTCTCTCAGTTGATTAAAGGCAAAAATGATATCAACACCGAAAACATAATTATATATTTTTGAGGAAATAAGGCCTTACGCATATCAACAAGTCAGAGCTTCCTCACCATCAAACTTATTAAATCCTCTAGCATCATATCATAACACTAGAGGATTTATTATTTAATTATCTCTTTATGATTGTAACACTAGAAAAGAATCCCTTATCTTCATTAAGTTTTCTCGGCTTCCCTAAGATCTCAAATGCACTTGCTAATCTTATGTCTTGTGACGAAGAGCCTATCATAAAATCTATATTCCCTGGTTCAACAATAAAATCATAGTTTCTATCAATAAACCCAAGTATATTCATTGGGACAACAAATGTAATTCTGCATACTTCATTTGGTTCCAAGGTCACACGTTTAAATCCAAATAACTCTTGAACTGGTCTGGTAATTTTTGCCTCTCTATCATGCAGATAAAGTTGTACAACTTCATCACCTTTCATTTTCCCAATATTTTTTAGATCGAAACTAATTTCTACACTCTGCATTATGTCAACTTTTTCTTTGTCGATCTCTAGTTTACTATACTCAAATTCTGTATAGCTCAAACCATATCCAAAAGGATATAGGGGTTTTGTTGATTCATTTACGTAATTCCCAGTCCAATGAGAACGACCACCAGAAGGTTTGTGATTGTAAAACACTGGAACTTGACCCACGCTTCTTGGAATACTGACTGGAAGCTTCCCGCCAGGATTATATTGTCCAAATAGTACTTCAGCAACTGCAGAACCGCCTTCTTCACCTGGTACCCACGCTTCAACAATTGCAGGGATATTCTCTGATTCCCATGTTATTGATAATGGTCTACCATTGATGAGTACAAGCACCACTGGAATATTTAAGGCACATATTTCTTTAACTAATTCCAGTTGAATACCAGGCAGGTTTAAATCAGCCCTATCCCTTGACTCTCCTGATGTTGAATCTTCCATAAGTCCAGATTTTCCTCCAACTACCATTACTACGACTTCAGATTTTTTTGCAGCCTCAATGGCATCTTTAAATCCATCCTTGCTCTCACTATTTATATCACAACCTTTTGCGTAATGGATTTGCGTTTTTCCAACTATCATGTCTTCTATCGACTCTCTAATACTTTTGATATTTTTATATGCATATCTTGTAAAATAGTCTTCATCAGAATCCAAAACATTTTTACATAATTCAATCATTTTTCTTTTTTCTTCTGAATCTATTGAAGAAATGCCTGAAATAAAGCCATCATTTGCTATATTTGAAATAGCGTCTTCTATCTGACCAACATAGGTGTAATCTCCAAATAAATTTCTACAACTATCTGCATTTGGTCCGATTACAGCTATAGAACCTAAATCTTTTTTTAAAGGCAGCAAGTTGTCTTCATTTTTAAGTAATACAATTGATTCTAACGCTATCTCTTTCGTTAGGTCAGTACTGCTTTGCGAATTATAATATTTCGAAACCTCATTAACTTCAACAAAAGGATTTTCAAACAAACCATATTCAAATTTTTTCTTCAGTACTCTTCTTACAGATAGTTCAACTGTATCTAAGCTTAGATTACCATCTTTTATAGATTCGACTAATGTTTTATCATATGCAATTGCCAAAGGTAATTCTACATCCAGCCCAGCGTTAAGAGTTTGAATAGCGGCCTCAGTATTGCTTTCAGCTACATGATGATAGCTACAGGCAGTAGGAATCGCTGAGTAATCAGAAACAACCATTCCATTAAATCCTAATTCACCTCTTAAGAGATCTGTTAGTATCTCCTTTGACACTGCACACGGAACACCATCTATTTCACTATAAGAATTCATGATACACGCTAGGTTTGCTTCCTTAATAACTGCCTCAAATGGTTTTGCATATACTTCCAATAGTTCTCTTCGATCGATATGGGAAGGCGCCCAGTTCATTCCGCCCTCTGTTGTACTATAGCCTAAAAAGTGTTTAGCTGTTGCCATAACACCTTGCTTCTTATTTTTACCTTGTAAGCCTTTTACATAAGCAGTTCCCATAATCGAAACTAAATATGGATCTTCCCCAAAAGTCTCTTCCATTCTCCCCCATCTAGGATCCCTTGCAACATCCAATACAGGTGATAATCCGAGATGGGCCCCAATTTTCCTCATTTGATTCTTTATAACTTCACCCATTTTTTCTACATTTTCCACATCCCAAGTTGCAGCAACTCCAATAATTTGAGGAAAAACAGTCGCCTTTTTGGCTTGATAACCACACAGACACTCTTCATGAATGATTACCGGTATTCCTAATCTTGTATTCTCTGCAAAGTATTTTTGAATTTTATTTGATATGATGGCAGTATCTTCAGGAGCGAGATCAAGCATACCAGCTAATCTAGACAATTGTCCTATGCCATTTTTAAACAATTCATCCATCTTCTTTTTATTCAAGCCATTTTCACCCAGAGTAAAAAATGCCCATTGTGACGTTAATTGAGCTATTTTTTCTTCAATTGTCATTCTTGATAATAAATCTTCCACTCTTTCGTCTACACTATAGTCCGAATTCTTATATATATACT